>JBASRN010000180.1:0-14653 GCA_049273855.1 Blastocatellia bacterium | reverse complement strand
GATCGCCGCCGGCAATGCCCAGCTACGCATTGAGCAATCCCGCATAGATGGAGAGCGCCGGCGTCTCATACAGGTTGCTAATGAAACGCAAGTCCGTGTTAACCAGGCAAAGATCGAATACGAGCGCGCACAGCGACTCTACGACCGCAAAGCTTATTCGCTACGCCAGCTTCAAGCAGCCGAGGCTGACTACAAAGCCGCGCAGGCCACCCTTGCCGCCGCCACCGAACAGGCGAAAGCTTTAGGAGGGTCCGAGGGGAGACTCGGCGGCATTGGCACCTCAACAAGCTATGCGGTGAGCGCGCCGATCTCAGGCACGGTCGTCAAAGTGAGCAAGGCTATGGGCGAGCAGGTCGCGCCGGGAGAGCAGATCGTCGAGATCGTAAACCTGGATACTGTCTGGGTCGAAGCGCCAATCTTCGAGCGCGATCTGTCTTTCCTCAGCCGTCAGGCTAAACCCGTCTTCACGACTTCGGCCTATCCCGGGGTTGAGTTCAGCGGCAAAATCCTGGATATCGGAGCTGTAATTAACGAGCAGTCGCGGGCCGCGACTGTCACCTTTGAGGTGCCGAACCGTGACGGCACGCTGCGAATTGGTATGCAAGCCAACGTGCGGCTTGATGCAGGAGAGGGGGCCGATGCCTTGATCATTCCGAAGGGAGCAGTGCTCGACAATGAAGGCAAGAAGATCGTCTATGTCTTGCTTTCGGGCGAAGAGTTCCAGCGCCGCGAGGTGACGATCGGGGATGAATACGGCAACAAGGTCGCGGTGCTCTCGGGACTACAACCGGGAGAGCGCGTCGTCACCCAGGGAGCTTATCAGATCAGGCTGCAAGAGCTGCGGCCGGCAGACGCAGGCGCCCATTCGCACGAAACGTAATTCCATGCTCAACCGAATCATCCAGTGGTCGCTCAACAACAGGCTGCTCGTCATTGTTGGGGCAGTCGCGTTGCTCATTTACGGCGGGATCGTCACACTGCGTGCTCACGTCGATGTCTTCCCTGATCTGACCGCGCCCACCGTCACGATCCTCACAGAGTCGCATGGCCTTGCCCCTGAAGAGGTCGAATCGCTTGTTTCGCTGCCGATTGAAGCGGCGATGAACGGCACGGCGGGCGTGTTTCGCGTTCGCTCCAACTCCGCTATCGGCATCTCGATTGTCTTCGTCGAGTTCGAGTTCGGGACAGACATATACCGCGCGCGCCAGCTCGTCACAGAGAAACTGCAGCAGGTTCGGATGCCTGCCGGGGTTCCCCCTCCTGTGCTCGGCCCTATCTCCTCGACCATGGGCGAAATCATGCTTATCTCGATGACGAGCACAAGAACGTCGCCGATGGAGTTGCGTAGCCTCGCCGACTGGGTTGTCCGCCCACGCTTGCTGGGCGTCTCAGGCATCTCGCAGGTGATGGTCATCGGCGGTGAGTCAAAACAGTTTCAGGTGCTTGTAGACCCGGCCAAACTCGCCGACTACCGGCTAACGGTGGAGCAAGTGGTCGAGGCTGTCAGCGCCTCCAACGCTAACGCAGCGGGCGGCTTTATGGAGCGGCCCAACGAGGAGTTCTTGATTCGTGGACGCGCTCGGGTCTACGCGCCCGAAGACCTTGGCAACTCCGTGATTACCGTCCGCGATGGAACGCCGATTCTCCTGAAGAATGTCGCGACGGTTCAGGCGGGTGCCGCGCTCAAGCGCGGTGACGGCAGCTTCAACATGCAGCCGGCGGTCGTCGCCACCATCCAAAAGCAACCTAACGCCAACACGCTTGAACTTACCGAGAAAATTGAGACGACGCTCGCCAGTCTGAAGGCGACGTTGCCGCCGGATGTAGCGATCGACACGAAGGCCTTTCAGCAGGCCGATTTCATCAAGCGCGCCATCGGCAACGTGCAAGTGTCGCTGATCGAAGGCGGCATCATGGTGACGGTAGTTCTGTTCCTGTTCTTGTGGAACTTCCGCACTACGTTCATTAGTCTGACGGCTATTCCGCTCTCGCTTATAACGGCTATCCTTGTGATGAGCTACTTTGACATCACGGTCAACACAATGACTCTCGGCGGATTGGCCATCGCCGTCGGAGCGCTTGTCGACGACGCAATCATTGACGTTGAGAACGTTTTTCGCCGGTTGAAGCAGAATGCTCAATTGCCAATCCCCAGGCCCACCGCCGAAGTCGTCTTCAAAGCATCGAGCGAAATCAGAAACTCAATACTCTTCGCCACGCTCATAATCATTCTGGTCTTTTTGCCGCTGTTCAGCCTGGGCGGTTTCGAGGGCAGGATGTTCGCGCCGCTCGCATTCGCCTACATCATCTCGATCTTCGTTTCCCTGATCGTCGCGCTCACTGTGACGCCGGTGCTTTGCTACTACCTGCTCGGGCGCTCAAAACTAATTCACGACGAGAAGGACTCGCGAGTCGTCGCATGGCTCAAGCGCCGTTACTCGGGCACGCTCAATTGGACGCTGCGCCACCCATACCAGATCATCGGGACCTCAGTGGCTATGCTCTTGATTGCCGTGCTACTCGGACCGTTTATGGGCCGGGAGTTCCTGCCGCCGTTTAACGAAGGCACCTTAAACATCAACGCCAACCTGCCACCCGGCACGTCGCTTCAGGAGTCGAATCGCATCGGCAACATCATTGAGACCGTGTTGCACCAGACACCGGAGGTGGTCTCGACGACGCGCCGCACCGGGCGCGCCGAGCTTGACGAACACGCGGCTGGGGTCAACACCAGCGAAATAGAGGTCGTAACCAGAGAGGGAGACCGGGCGCATGCCGAGGTAATGGAAGAGGTCAGGCAGAATCTTGCCCGCATCCCTGGCGTTGATGTCGAGGTCGGCCAGCCCATCTCGCACCGCATCGACCATCTCCTATCAGGTACGCGGGCGCAAATCGCCATCAAGCTCTTCGGCCCGGACCTCGCCACGCTTCGCGGCAAAGCTGGGGAGATCCGCAATGTGATGGCGGACGTGCCGGGGATTGTTGATCTTTTAGTCGAACCGCAGGTCGGCGTGCCACAGGTGCAGGTCAACATGAACCGCCAGGCCGCGGCTGCTGTCGGCTTGAGGGCCGAGGATCTGGCCGAGACGGTGGACACCGCCTTCAACGGGCATGTCGCTTCGCAAGTGTTGGAGGAGCAGCGAACCTATGACGTACTGGTGCGCTTTGACGAGTCAGCCCGCCAATCGGTCGAGTCGATCGGTCGCACGTTGATCGACACTCCCGCCGGAGCAAAAGTGCCAATTTCTCAGGTTGCCGAGGTGCGCGTCGACCAGGGGCCGAATACCATCAACCGCGAGAATGTGCAGCGTCGGATCATCGTACAGGCCAACGTTGCTGATCGGGATCTCGGCAGCGTCATCGGGGACGTGCGCTCGGAAATCAACCGTAAAGTGAAGCTCCCGCAAGGATATTTTGTGCAATATGGCGGGCAGTTCGAGTCGCAGGAAAAAGCATCACGACAGATCACGCTCCTATCGCTGGTCGCTATCGCCGGCATCTTTCTCTTGCTCTACATCGCGTTGAAGTCAGCGCGCTCAGCAATCCTGGTAATGGCGAACCTTCCGCTCGCGCTCATTGGCGGCGTTGTTATGGTCTTTCTGTCAGGCGGCACGCTTTCGATTGCTTCGCTGGTTGGGTTCATCACACTCTTCGGAATCGCCACCCGCAACGGCATCATGCTGATCAGTCACTATACCCATCTGATGAAAGAAGAAGGCGTCGCCTTTCGGGACGCGATCGTTCAGGGCTCAATGGAAAGGCTCAGTCCCATATTGATGACGGCGCTTGTTACAGGAATCGGTCTCCTGCCCCTAGCCCTGGGGAAAGGAGAGCCGGGCAAAGAGATTCAGCAGCCGATGGCCATCGTTATTCTAGGAGGTATAGTCACCTCAACCTTCCTGAACATGATTGTGATACCCGCTCTCTACTTGAAGTACGGCCGCGCGGAAGCGACTACGACTGAAAGCGGTTTCGTTGTTGGACGCGAGGCTACAGTGACGGGCGATTGACCCTCTGTCTGCGCATACTGGGGATTGCTCTATGCGACAGATAGTGCGTTACTACTTGAGTTCGACTGTGTCCGCCGTTGTCCTGTGTCCGCCTGTGTCCTTGACGAGCCCACTAGAAGGCGGTAGCTTCAACAAGTCACTCTACGGACTCGTTGCAACGTGCCGTTCCGCTGACAAGGATTAATCTTCGTCAGCCTCACGCACATCATTGTCAATCAAACTTCTTCGTAGCGCATTCCAGTTTGGACGGCCGCTCTAGGCATCGGAAACTGGTGCCATGTCTTTGACAAGGGAATGCGCTTCACCTTGAATCGACCAGGGTCCCTCGAACCCTAATGGAGGAACTTAGCATGCCAACAAGTCCTACCGCTCAAAGCACCGACTTCTCGCGCGATGTAGTCGGGCGTTACATCTGTAACGGCCTGGACGAAGCACTGCGCTCAACCGGCACGAGCGTGCGCGCGGATGCACGCCCCTTCGACGTCGTTATTCTTGGCGGCGGAACATTTGGGGCTGCGCTGGCCCAACATCTGTTTTACAAGGACAAGACCCACAGCCACCGTATCCTTGTGCTGGAGGGAGGGCCATTCGCCCTGCCCGAGCACGTGCAAAACATGGGTGCGTTAGGTTTGAATCCGCCATCGGCCACCAGCATCGCCGACCTGCGTGCTATCGGTCAGGATAAGCAGGCCCGAAACGAAGTCTGGGGTCTGGCCTGGCATTCCGACGTGCCAAAGGGGTTCCCAGGGCTGGCCTACTGCGTTGGGGGCCGGTCGCTGTACTGGGGCGGGTGGTCACCCCAGCCGCTCGACACCGAATTAGATACGGCCTTTTGGCCAGCCGATGTGGTCAACGATCTCAAAGGCCGGTATTTTCGCGAATCGGCCGAGCAGATTGGCGTGACTGAGACCAATGACTTTATCCACGGCGAGCTTCACGAGGCGCTGCGCAAGCAACTGTTCGATGCCATCGCAGCCAACAAAGTGACGGCAGCGGTCCCGCTAGCGCAATTGCCGCTTGTAATTTCCGCGACCTCAAGCGCGGCCCTGGCTGCCGGAGCCGCTCCAGCGCTTGATCCGACATTGGCTGCCGGCACCGGCGCGGGTGTTACTGCTGCTACTTCCGCCCAAGACATCTTGAAGCTGGAAGCGCCGTTGGCTGTGCAGAGCCGCGCCTCGCGGGCTGGGTTTTTCCCGACTAATAAGTTCAGCACCACCCCTCTGCTGATCAAGGCCGCGCGGGCTGCTTACACGGAAGCAGGCGGCGATGATTTCAAAAAGCGGCTGATGATCGTGCCCCACTGTCACGTCAAACGATTGCTGCCTACTGCCGCCTCTTCAGGGTGGAGGGTAAATGCAATCGACACCGGTCTCGGGGCCATTCCAATAGCCGAAGGGGCAGTGGTGATCATCGCGCAGGGGACGATCGAGTCCACGCGCCAAGCGTTGCTGCTTATGGACGCTATTCCTGCTGACGCACGACCAGGCTTGCCAGTGGGTCGCAACCTAATGGGTCATCTCAGGTCAAATCTTGACATCCGTGTACCGCGCAAGGCGCTGGCCAAGCTCGGAGTAGACATCAAGGAACTGCAGGCCTCGGCGCTATTCGTTAAAGGCCGACACACTTTTGCCGATGGCAAACCAGGCCACTTTCACTTGCAGATCACAGCCTCCGGCCTGGGAGCTTTAGGGACCGACTCGGAAACGGAGCTGTTTAGGAAAATTCCTGACATTGATGGCTTCGAACCATTCAAAGGCGTCACGGATACCCACGTGGTGATTACTATTCGAGGTATCGGCGAGATGGAGTCACAAAACAGCAATAGCTTTGTCTCGCTTGACAACGAGCCGGATGAGTATGGCGCTCGCCGCGCGTTTGTACGAATCACCACTACGGCCAAGGATAATGAGTTATGGGACGTGATGGATAAAGCGGCCGATGACGTGTCGAAAATCTTTGCCGGCAGCGAGCCGCTGGAAGTGATCAGCAAACGTCGTGATGGGCTGGGGACAACCCACCATGAGGGCGGCACGCTCGCGATGGGGACTAACCCTGCCACCTCGGTAACCGATTCTGACGGACGCATCCGTGGCACCAGCAACGTCTATGTAGCCGGGCCGGCCCTGTTTCCCACTTTGGGCTCGCCAAACCCGATGTTGACGGGCGTTGCGCTGGCGCGCCGATTGGCAGATAAGCTCGCCGTTGGTCCAGTCGTGCCGACCGGCGACGGCTTTCAACCGCTGTTTGATGGCGCGAGCACAGCCGCGTGGCGTATGGCGAGCATTAAGAATCAACCCGGCAGAGATAACCCCGGTTCATTCATAATCGTCGACGGTGCGCTGGAATCGATCCCCGGCACGGATATCGGGCTGTTCTGGTGCACAAAGCCGACGCCGCCGAACTTCGCGCTCATGCTGGAGTTTCTGCGCTGGCAGCAGGACGCTAACTCTGGCGTGTTTGTGCGCTTTCCAGACCCAGAGAGCAAGAATTACAACAACGCGGCATACGTGGCGGTCGATTTTGGCTTCGAGGTGCAGATCGATGAGCTAGGAGCCCCTGACGCCGCCGGGATTCACAAGACCGGCGCCATCTACAACGAAGTGAGCCAGACTCTGTCAAAGCAACCCGCCCGTCCGCCGGGCCAGTGGAACGAGTTCGAGATCCGCGTCATGGCTCAGGAATATACGGTGTTACTCAATGGCCAACAGGTGACAAAGTTCACTAACACGCAGGCGGGTCGCGGCCAGCCGACCTCGCCCAGCACGCCAAGCTTCATTGGCTTACAAACACATACCGGGAGGGTAGCTTTCCGCAACATCCGGATCAAAGCGGTGTAGGGCCGCAGGCTGGGCAACTATCATCGCTGCGCGCCGGCTCGCCTCGTCCGCCACAACGGCATCCTATCACAAGCGGCGGAGGCTTGAGCGTTAGTCATAGCCTGCTTCCCGGGAACGCGACGTCGGCCTTGTGTTTGTGCACAAAGTGTCCTTGGTATTACTCTCAGGGTCAAGATCTGAACGTATACTGGAGCTTGCCCGCGAGACTCGTGTCGCTAGATTGAAATGAAAGCCGCCCCGTTCATCTTGAAGCCAGCCCTGATTGAAGACCAGAAAAACCTCGTTGCCCGGTTTGATGATCCAACGAATGCGGCTCTGCCAGCCCAGATTGTTTAAGGGGACTGCCGACTACTAGTCTTTTTCGGCTACTTGTTGGGCCGTCGCGTCGAGCGAGCTTGCAGCTTCAACGCGCCCGCGGGCCATCAGCACCACACGATGGGCAAGCGCCCTTGCCTCAGCCCGATCGTGGGTTACGTAAACCGTGGTGATCGCGAGCGATCGCTGCAGCCGTTCAAGCTCGTCCAGCAGTTCTGCCTTCAAATCGGCATCGAGGCTTGAGAGTGGCTCATCGAGTAACAGCAGACGAGGGCGACCGACGAGTGCGCGCGCAAGCGCGGCTCGCTGCTGCTCGCCGCCCGACAGCTTCGCGGGGTAATCGTTCGCGTGGCTTTCTATGCGCGTCAGCCTCAGCATCTCTTCGATACGTTTACCCCGTTCGGATTTCGGGACTCGCGCCGATGCGAGAACAAAGGCCAGGTTTCCGGCAACGGTCAAGTGGGGCCACAAGGCCAGGTCCTGAAACACGAAGCCGATTCCTCTGTGGCGCGCAGGCACAAGGTTGCGACCCCCTGCGGCGACTTGCTCTCCGGCAATCCATAGCTCACCTTGTTCCGGCGTCTCCAGGCCGGCTATCAACCGCAGCAACGTAGTCTTGCCACAACCGCTTGCGCCAAGCAGCGCTACGATCTCGCCTTCGCCGGCTTCCAGTGATGCACGGTCTACCACCGTGCGATCACCAAACCGCATCGTTAAATCAGCCACCCTGAGGAACAGCTCGGTCATCGGTTTAGTTGGCCGCAGCGTCGCCTTTGTTGTTCGCCACCTGCCGCTGACAATAAGCATAGAGCGCGTCGTAGACGATGAACTCGTGGGCAAGGATTTCGTGGTCATCCTTGAAGCCGAGATGGCGAAACCCCTCGGCAATCGCCTTCAGTCCAGGCGCCTCTGCACGTCCGTACAGGTCCTGCGCTACATCCGCGCCGTGAACGATCTCCGCCAATAAGCTAATAGCCGGGTCTTCGATTTGATACTTGCGGACCATGGCTTCAAAGCTGGACTTGCCATCGTGATGGCCAAGCTCGACACCCGGTAGGTCGAACGGAATCGCCCCTTCGCGTTCAGCTACCGACATCACCGAGTCGCCCGGCACAAAGATGAATTCCGCCTGGGGATCAATGAACCTCTTGATGAGCCAGGGACAAGCTACGCGGTCCACTTTGACTCGCTCTCGGGTAATCCATTTCATAACACTCTCCTTTTAAGCACGCGCCTTTTTAGAACTTTTTGTCGCGCGCGAACCAACCGAACACAATGAGCGGCACCAACACAATGGAGGCTTGCATCAGCGCCAGCGAGGCGACCTGACTCGAAGGCGCGTTTGCGATCAAGGTATAAACGCGCACCGGCAGAGTTGATTCTCCTGGCGGCGCGACAAGCACCGTGGCACCAAGCTCGCCAAACGCGAAGATGAACGACACTACAAGCGCCGCAGCTGCGGCGGCAGTTATTTGGGGAAATACGATGCGCGCAAAGGCGCGGGGCCAGCTTGCGCCCGCTACTTCGGCGGCTTCCTCTAGCGATACCGGCACTTGACGCGTTGCCGCCGCGAGAATCAGCGCGGCGACCGGCACAACCCGCGCCAGGTACGCGATTACAATGATGAGGGGACTACGGTACACTTCGCCCAGTGGACCATGTCGATTCCAGAGCCCGATCAAACCCACTCCGATGACCGTGCTTGGCGCGGCGAAGAGGACGATAAAGACAAGATCCGCCAACCTTCCCAGACGTGTTCGGGCTCGCGCTCGGCTATAGCCGAGAAGAAGTCCCAGCGTTACCGACAAAACAGCGCCGCACAGCGAGAGCACAATGCTATTCGTGATTGCGCTACCCGAAGCCTGCACTGCGCCCACGATCGGTCCGACGCCTTGCGCTTCCAACGCTAACGCGCTCAATGGCAACAGCGCAGACAGCGCGAGCACGATTCCTATCAGAATGAGCGCGGGCGCGCGCCAGCGACCCATGTTGAAAATAAGACCCGGGTGCATGCTGCGCCGTGTCATGAGCAGCCGGTCTCCGATCGTCAGCTTGAGCGCTACTGCCGCGATTAGAGCAATAAGCAGTAGAGGCGTAGACAAAGCTGTCGCCCGGCCAAAGTCATACTGCGCGGCAAACGCAGTGAATACCTCCGTCGTAAACACTCGCACCCGCAACAAGCCGGGCAGTCCGAACTCCGAAAGAGCAAGCACGAAGATCACGAGCGCTGCCGAAGCGACCCCTGGCGCGATCAGAGGCAGCGTGATTCGCCTGAATACTCGACGCGGTGTCGCGACCAGCAATCCGGCTTCTTCTAAACGACCGTCCACCCGCCGCGCCGCTGCTTCGGTCGCAAGCATCGCCAGCGGGAAGAAACCAATGCTGAGCACGGCGACAGCACCGGCGAGTGAGTAGGTCGAATCTGACAGTAGATCTCTGCCTAGCAAGTGCGCTGCAATGCCCGTCGAACCGCTGATATAGATCCATGCAAGTCCCAGAACATGAGTTGGCAGAACTAGCGGAATGATCAGCGCAAGCCTCAGCCAACTCTTCGCGGGCAAATCGACACGAGCCAAGAGCAGTCCGAGAGGCGCGCCAACAATCGTGGCCACAAACGCAGTTGCCGCGCCTAGCGACGCACTATTCATAAGAAGCTCGCGCTGCCGCGCATCGGTTAGGAGCCGGCCGTAGCTGTCGAACGTGAAGCCGCCGTCGATGCCGGTAAACGACACGGTCAGCATGTAGATCAACGGCAACACGCATATCGCTACGAACAAAACGCCTGCAACGCCAAGTGCCATCGTCTTCGCTGACAGCAGCGCAGGCGGGCGTCGTATCGTGGCTGTCGCGGTGGCTGTGCTCATCCCGTTGTGGCTCGACTACAGTCCAAGAATAGTCTGAAGGCGGCGAGTAACGTCCTCCACTCGCGCGGCCGACTTGCCGTAGTCCAGGGTCATTGGCTTGAAGGACGTGATTGGCGGAATGTTTTTCGGGCCTTCGACTCCGTTATGTAGCGGGATCTGTACCGCCTCTGACTCGGCTAGAAGTTTCTCGACTTCGGGCGAGAGCAGATAGTCGATAAGCCTTTTGCCTGCTTCTGAGCGTGGCGCGCCGGCGATCAATGAGACCATGCTTGGCATCACCGGCACTCCTATCCCGTCATTGTCGGGCAGTACCATCGCTACAGGCCGCTTGGCTTCGAGCGCCACGTTTACATCGTCGGTATCGGTGAGTCCGGCCTTGAGTTCGCCTCGCGCAACTGCATCGAGCACAACCGAATTTGCGGCTACGATCTTGATGTCGTTGGCCTTCAGCTTTCGGAAAAACTCGTCCGCTCGCTCGTCGCCAAGCTCGGCGTAGATCGCCGCAACGTGAAACGAGGTTGTGCCGAAGCGCGGGTCCGCAATCGCAACCTGGCCTTTCCACTTCGGATGGGCGAGATCGAACACCGACCTTGGAGCCTCTTCCGGTTTGACAAGTTTGGTGTTGTAGACGATCACGCGGAGGCGTGCTGAAAAGCCTGTCCAGTAACCATCGGGGTCTTTGAAGGTAATGGGGATGCCCTCGGCGCTCGGGGATTTGTAAGGAGCAAGCACGCCTCGATTCTTAAGCACAAGCGTGCGCACCGGCTCGTTCGACCAAAAGACATCGGCTTGCGGGTTGTTTTTCTCCGCGAGCAGTCTGTTTGCGAGGCCGGTGCTTTTTGTTTCTTCGGTGTCGTAGACGGCGTTGACTTTGATGCCGGTCTGCCGTTGGAAAGCTTGCAGGACTGGCTCGGAGAAGACCCGGTCGGTCGAGACATATACCGTTACTTCACCAGGTCCTTCATCGACGGAGATTGTACCCTGGAGTTTTCGCCCGCACGACGCCGATAGCAACGCTATAGTAAGGATCAGCGCTACTGAGACGCGTTTTCTCTTACTGTCAGACATAAGCTTGCTCGCCTCCAACCGATCTACTTGATGTTCAGAGTTCGAGTTTTCGCTTGCCACTCATCAAAGTTAGTGAACCGCCGGTCACTGCCGAAGCACGTTGATCGTCAGACCATCGAAGTAGATCACCGAATCGGCTTTCGTCCAAACGCCGACTTTGCCTCCATCTTTGAACGTGTCGTCTTCCACTTCGTACAGCTTCTTACCATCGTGGTACACCTCGAACAGATTTCCCTTGGCCACGACTCGGAGAGTGCCCCATTGACCAGACGGAACTGTCTCTTTCTTTCCGTAGGTGCGGCCCTCGCCCTTAAGCGGCAGGTCGGTGCGCTTTCCGTTCTCAAGCTTGTACAGGACCACGTTGTTCTCTAGCGCGTTGGCGCGAACGATGTAGTAGTTGTTGTTATCTTTGTAGCGCCACACGATGCCGGCACCCTGGTCTTGCTTCCCGCTTATCGGCTTGAACTTCACGCTAACGTCAACGTCAGTTGCGGTGAGTCCATCGAAGACTGCGACCGGAAAGCGGAATCCTGTCGGGTCCGGGTCGGTTTGGGCCAGAACATTTTTCTGTCCGGGGGACGAGTCGTCTTTAGCAATCACCCAGACGCCGGGCTTGCCCTGACCGGTCAGAGCGAAGGAAAAACCCGATGGCGGTTTGCCCACGGAATCATCATCGAAGGTAATCGTCTTCGTCTGCGCGTTGGTTGCAGACGCGAAAAGAAGAACAATGCAGACCCGTAACAATATTCTGACTGTCATTTTCTTTGCTCCTTTCGCTCAGCGGCTCAAAACTCTATGTTCCAGGTTATGTGAAACCTGCCATTGACCGCGTCGTCGTTGAACGACGGGCGGTTCTTGAACTGGTAATCAAAACCGAGGCGAGAAATCTCACCAATCGGGCGGAAGTAACCGACGTTAAACGCGCGGACGTTTTTCCCAATCACCGGATCGCCGTTGAATTGATCGTATCGGGCATAGATGTTGTCTTTGCGTGTAATTTGATACGTGGCGAAAAGGCTCCCCCCTGATGACCGGGCGCCGGGTCGAAATGCAGGTGCAAAATCGGGTGTTATCGAAAGCAAAGTCGACGGCATGTTCCCGGCGACGAATTCCGCCCGAAATCCGAACCGGCCAGCCGCGTACTGGAGGTCCACGCCAAGCAGATTCTCGTCATCATCGCCGCTCACGCCATCGGGCAAGATCTGCTTTCCCCCCTGGAGCGAAACGCCGACAGCCATGCGCGGACGATCGAATAGCTTGCGCACGCGAGCCACGACGTTTACCTGGCGGTTATTGTCCGCAAAAAAGCGATTCCCATTGAATGCGCCCAGAAAGTAGTGGACGTTCTTAAGCGCTCGGCTATCGACAAAATCCAGATCACCGAAGAACATCACGCCCCGATCGCGCTGGCCCGGAAAGAAGTAGCCGGCGAAGATGCCTCTTTCGAGAGATTCACGAACGGCGCTCGACTGCTGGACGTCGAATCCGAAAGGCTTGACGAACTGGCCGGCGCGAATCGTCGCGTGATCGTTGATGTAGTATTCGACAAAAGCGTCGTTGACCAGCTCTTCGGGGCTTCCGTCAATTGCTGGATGAAACTGAATCTCCAGGCCCGCGCCCAGCCGGTCAGATAATGTCCCCGCCCAGCGGCTCTCGATTCGTGTGAGGCTGATGTTTGGCTCGAACTCTGAAGCAGAATCACGAATAGGCGCGGCTGAGTACCTGGTCTGTATGAGCATCTCAGGTTTTGGCTTTATCGGGTGGCTCCGCTCGCTTGCGCCGAGCCGAGGCCCGATGATTCGCTCGTTGAACTCGTCTGCTGACTTTTTATCCGGCTTGCGCGGAGAGGTTGCCGCAGAAGTGGATTCGGTCTCCTTGCTCTTCAGATTTGCGATGTCGGAGCGCAGCGATTCAACTATTGAACTGAGCTGCTGGATATGACCTGCAGCCTGATTGAGTTTCTGTTCCAGGTTACGCAGTCTCTCGTCCGCTTGTTGCGCGCTGGCAGCCGCTGTAGAAAGCACTAACCAAAGCAGAGTCAGCAGTCTTCGCATGCCTAGTCCCCTCCCTCACAGTCAAACAAGACTTGTCTTCACCGCGGCTTCTGCCCGGCGGTTGACCTCTTCCCATTTGACGTTCTGCATAAAAGAATCAACGTACTTCGCCGCCGCCGCACCGTAGTCCATGTGGTACGCATGCTCGTACATATCGAGGACGAGTAACGGGCGGCCCATAGGCGCATTGTGCATATGGTCCCATGCCCAGTAGTTGTGCACCTCGCCGCTGTAGACGTTGTAAGAGAGCATCGCCCATCCCGAACCTCCTCCCAGCGCGTTGGCGGTGCGCTTGAATTCAGCCTCCCACTGCTCGTAGCTTCCAAACCACAGCTTGATCAGATCGAGCACAGCGCCGCCTGCTTTGCCATCGCCCCCGAGGTTGGCGAAGTACTGTTCGTGAAGCACGACCGAGCCGGTGCGAGCCAGTTCCTCACGTTTGAGGTCGCCGTAAACATAAGGCGGCAGATCTTTGTCCCTCATCATCGCGTCGAGCCTTTGTTCGACTGCGTTGAGGGCTTTGACCGCGCCGCCGTAGTTGTTCTCGTGATGAGAGCGGATGAGCTTCTCCGATAACCCTTTCAGCTTTGCCGGATCAAACGGCAATGGCTTGGGTTGATGCTGGCCGCGAAAGGCGCGTGCCGCTTGAGTTGTCTCCGAAGTTTGCTGATCGTTAGCCACGACGGTTGTCCTCTCCTCTCCCGAGGCGGCGAGACTGGTCACCGCGAGTCCAGTGCCTCCAACAACGATCGCTTTGATTGCGTCTCTCCTTGTAAATTGCGACATCGCCTGTCTCCTTGGTCTGCTTTGATTTACTTCGCAGTTACCCGCAAGTCATCGAAGTATGTAACCGAATCGGCTTTAGTCCACAGTCCGATCTTTCCTGCTTCTCTGAATGTGTCATCGGTTGATTCAATCTTCTTCTCACCGTCGTAGTAGCAAGTGATCTTGTTTCCGATGCATTCCACGCGCAGCTCGTGCCACTCGTCCGAAGCTATCTTGAAGTTCGCTCCGGCAAATTGTTGCCGCTTGCCTGCGACGACGTGATATATGGTGTAATTTCCTTCGAGCGCGTTGGCGCGAACGATGTAGTAGTTGTTCGCATCCTTCAACCGAAAAACAAGACCTGCAGCCCGATCGACCGCGCCCGATACTGCTTTGAACTTAACGCTGAGGTCAAGGTCTTGAAAGGAGCCATCGTCCGCGATCACCAGAGGAAAGCGATAGTCCGTCTTGTCGTTCGAAAGCTGTGCTAGCCCGTTGGGCTGAGACGGCGCTGACGGATCAGCTTCGACGACCCATTGTGCCTTTGCGCCCTGGCCGGTCAGCGCCTCGTGAAATCTGGCAGGCAACTGCCCCGCAGCCTCGCTATCGAAGTTGTAGAGGAAGCTCTTGCTGGGTGGTTGAAGCGGTGCAGGAGCTTCGGGCGCGACTTTATTGCCCGCCCGAGAGGATTCTTTCTCGTTACTGTTATGGTCTGATCCGCTTTTGCTGCAGGCTGACAA
>JBASRN010000175.1:0-4511 GCA_049273855.1 Blastocatellia bacterium | reverse complement strand
GGATCACGTCGTCGTAGTAGACGTGAAGCGCGCTCTCGTACTTGTTCTTTGGGGCCGACGAAAGGTCGAGGCCCTCTTCCTTGATCGCGCGAATTCGAGTCGGGATTTCGCCGGTAACGGCGCCGACGTTGCGGTCGATGTAGTCGCCGGCCTTGTCATTGCTGAAGGTCATGACCGGTATCGACATGAAAGCAAGCGCGACGTTGCACATCCCACCGCCGCAACTTATGCCGATGCCGCTGAAGTTCTCGTGCTCGAGCTCCGAGAACACCACGGCCAATCCTTCGTTGATGCCTTTCGCGTTGTAGCCCATTGAGGTGAGCAACTCTCGAAGCATCGCTTCGTGATAGACGAGGTCGGGAGAACCGCCGTTGCGCAGCGCACCCGGCACACTAAACCGCAGTGATTCGTTGCTCTTGGTCTTTCGCACCAGCTGAGCGATGATCGCGCTCATGACCGACATCGAATACTCCTCGGTCGGGTTGAGCGTGCCGCCCATCATCGGTCTTCGCACTTCGGTGTTGAACACATTGGCAAACCGCGTGGCTTCGTTGCCGAAGACTTGCAGCGTCTTGCCGCCATTCAACTGATAGTTGACCTTGTTCTGTTTGAGTATGCTCTCGGTGAACTTCGAATAAGGCACGGTGATAAACGCGTTCAGCTCCCACCTGGCCTTTATGCGTTCAGCCGCGCCGCTTGCGAGCACCATGCGGCTGGTTCCAATGTCGAGACCAAGAGCCGAGCCCTCAGCAGCATTTGCCTCACTCCCGTTGTTTTCTCTTTCGTGTTTCATGTTTCCTCCGTGATGGTTTTGGATAATGTCGAGCTTGAGGGGCTCGGTGTTCAGGCTTACGACAGCGCTTCGCGTTGGAATCAGTCGAACAGCCTTGCCTGCTGGGATCGGAACCGGGGGACCCCCATCGAATGCGGGCAAGAACCCGTGTCTTTTCTTCTTCAGGTGCAAGCGGCCGAGGCCGCGAATGTGGACGAGGTGGTCGGCGCCCAGCTCGCGCTTGACGATGTCGAGGGCGGCCTGGACGCCACGCGCCGCACGCGCGCGGGTCAGCCCGCTACGCCTCGCCGCTTCTTGAATTAAATCGGACTTGTTCATTCCTTCACGACTGAGGACTGATTCCGTGCTCACTCCTCAGTCCTCATTGCCTTCTTCTCCAATTCGCGTTGTTTCTTGAACGCACGCTGGAACAAGCGCGAGAGCTCCCGTCGCTCGACGTCGACGGTCACCCCGTGACGCGCGGCCGCTTCCCGCAACTCGGCGTCCGCCCGCTCTAACCCGGGCCACTTCGCTCCGCCGGCAGCTGCCACGTAAGCGCTGTCGTACCCAAACCCAAGCCGCGAGACCGCGCTCAGCTTTGTCTCGTACTTGTTGGTTAGCCCGAGAGTCTCGAACGGGAACGCCGCGACCCAGTCAGTGTGATAACCCATCAACCTGTTCGAAGGGTTAACGCTCACCAGGCCGTGTGTCACGCAATTGGCGTCGTCGATCTCGTACTTCGAACGGAGAACAGCCGTCAGAACGCGGGCAGCGTATATCTGCGCTTCATTGATTCCATCTGCGCCGACCGCGGAGCCGGTTCCTGACTTGCCCTCGAAACACACGCCGATGAAGCTGGCGCTCAAGTTCAGATAAACGCTGCGGTCATCCCCCCATACAGAATTGCCCGCGTGGCTGGCCGCCGATTCGTCCCGAACGATTCGATAGGTTCTGCCGAAGCGGTCTATCACGTAGTTGTATAAGCGATTCGTGCGTGCGTACTCGAGCAGTGCTCGCGAGTGGTTCTGCAGCGACCTGTTGTAACCGTCCGCAAAAGGGACCAGATCGCTTTCGGAGACGTGATAGACAATTCCAACCGGACGGGCAAGCGGCTCCGCTTCGTCCGCACCCGCCGCGAGCGCGTCCAGATCGAATCGATAGAAGTTCCGTTTCGGCCCGTCCGTCTCCATCTCGGTCAGCACTCGCGCGCCGTTGCTGTAGAACTCGTAGCCCTCGCCTTGCTCTGCCAGCCACACCCTGTCGAGAGACAGCCCTGCCCCTGACCCGATCGCCGCCACCGCAGCACCAGAGGCGCCGGCGGCTGTCGGATTCGGTATCGCGATGTGCCTTGCTTCGGTTGAAACCGAAAGAGTGTTCACGATCTTCGCGGCCGCGAACACCAGGCTCGCGCCCGCCAGCAATATCGCCGTAAAGCAAGCTGCGTAGACCAGCCCGCGAATGCGGTAGAGCAGTGACGTAAGCCGGAAGCCGAGCGGCGCAGGCTGTTCGAGCGGCAGGATCTTTGAGAGCTCTGCAATGACCATCGCGCGTTCCGGCAACTCGTTGACAAAGGGTACGAGTCTCGTCCAGCGGCTGCGAGGAGGCTCGCACTTCAGCGCGCTGTTCAAGAACTTCAGCCGCAACACCGGCGACTCGATGAATCGGGAATAGTGGTCTACCAGTTTTGCGTACCTGTGATTCTGTGGAGTGAAGTCCTGCATTCTCTCCCGGTCTCTTGGCTAGGGCTTGTCGTAGCTGCTGACGATCAACTGCAAAGTCAGACCTGACGCGCGCGCTCGCCGCCGCGATTCGGCCGCAAAGCGATTCGCATCCTCCGCGCTTTCGAATCTTCCGACTCGAACTCTGAACCATCTGCCTCGCCCGGCAATGTCGGCCGAGGCTACGTAAGCCGGCACGCCTGCGCGCTTCAGTCGTTCGCAGAACTCGGTCGCCCCGGTTTCACTCGGGAAGGCGGCGGCCTGTAACGCGTAACGCCCTTCAGTGTTCTCGTTTTCCGATTGCAGACCGTCGCTCTCTTTGACTTCAGATCCTGGTTCGGGTGGCGAAGGCAAAGGTAGAGGCATCGAGTGACCCCCGGTCGCTGGTTTGGAAGTCTGCTCGGAAACGGTTTGTTTTGTCTGCGAAGCCTGGATCGATGGGCGATAAACCAGTGAGTAACCCGCAATGCCACAACAAAGAACCACGGCGGCTGAAACTGAAAGCGTTAGCTTGGCAACCTTGCTGAGCCCGCCTCCGGGCGCCACGACGGGATGGTCCTCCTGAGAATAGTTGCGGCTTTGGACTGGGTCTTCGAGTGAATCGGTCACGACTTCGTGTCTAAGGAAAAGAGGAACAGCCGCCCCGTTGGGCGTAACGCTCGTCGGATAATCCGCCTCTGGATCGCTCTCGCTTGGCTCGGTTGGGACCGAGGGCTCAATAAGGACCTCCGACGGTTGTTCGAGCTCGAAGGGCGGAAAAGCAGCGATCTTGGCTTGAACTGCGGCCTCGGGAATCGGTTCCGCGATAGCGGGTGAGACCGGCAATTCGTCTTCGCCCGACGCCTCACGCGAGTGACGCGGCGGCTCGGCGGATTGGGAAGTGCCGGAAAAAACATCTCCAAAGAGTTCATCAAAGTCGAATGGATCCCGGTCAACGCCCGCAAACGGGTCGACGATCGGCAGTTCGGGTTCGCCAACTCTGATGGCGCTCTCGCGAGGACTGCTGATTTCCGCGGCAACCGCTTTATCGGCTATTCGGATTTGGGGTTGGACCGGGACTGCCGGAGGCGGTTGAGCCACGGTGCGCTCTTGCGGCGGGTCCGCGATTGCAACGCCGGCGCTGCTGGTTGAGCGGATTGTGTGAACGATCCGCCGGCAGTCTTCACACAGCCTTGTCGGATCAGATCGCCCGGAGACTACTGGGTGCTTGCACAAGGGACAGGTGGCTTCGGTTGCTGTGAGCTGCATAGAATCCCCCGCACCGAGGCTGGAAGGTCACCGCCCGAGCGGCGAGCCTGAGCCTGCGGTCATCGCTTTCAACTGGGTGCCTGGGGACTAATAGTTGAAGGGCTGGAAGCTTGAGCGGGGCCGATTATTACACAGCGTCAAAACCGGCACAAGAGTTTATTTTTTTGGGGCGAAACAGTGGCGGGATTGGGGTATGGATCATCCGCCGCCGCCGGATTCAGCCAACCGGCGATGCTTCGCGCATTTTGAGCGCCGCGATGTAAGTTTCGATCTCTTCCCGGTCTTCGTCATCCAGGCTGAGAAACTCCACTCCGAGCCCCTGGGCTTTCCTTACATAACAAACTCGTGAGACCGCAATAACTCTGTGTTTGTTCGGAAGCTCGAATCGAACAACCATTCGCGTGCCGGCCCGTATCGGCTCCTCGGTCTTTATAAACAAGCCGCCGATGCTGATGTTGGCCATGTGTTTTCGAACCCTCGAAGGCCCGCTGCTGCTGTTGGTGAGCTCGAATTCTACCTGGGCGCTGATTGGGGCACGCTCGAACCGTCTTCGTTCAAGTTGCGCTGAACTCTTCATATGGCTCCTTCTGTTGCGCGAGGTTCGTGGAAGGGGTCAACGCCACACTTAGCGCGCTAACAACTTTGCGTTTCGGGGGCCTGCCGAAACCGTTCGTTGCTGTCTGGCAGATTAGGTTGGGGCTAACCGGTGATTGGTACATTACACAGGTTCGGCCTGGTTGACAAGTGGCCCGCAGGGAGCGCGTCGTCGTGAT
>JBASRN010000172.1:0-6046 GCA_049273855.1 Blastocatellia bacterium | reverse complement strand
GGCGTAATGAATGCGACTCAATCCGAACTCCGCGCCGTTGCGAAGGAGCTTCAGGAAATCACCGGCGCTGTTGCCCCCGGTCACGATCAGAATGTCTTTTATGCCCGCCTCGACCAGCGTCATGATCGGGTAGTAGATCATCGGCTGATCGAACACCGGGAGCAGATGCTTGTTCGTGATTCGCGTCAGCGGCGAGAGCCGTGAGCCGAGTCCCCCGGCTAAAACGATTCCCTTCATTCGTCGTCCTCTCGATCAAGGTTCGAGCTTGTCGCAATGATATTAGAGCGGCGGATTAACGGCAACGAAATCGCGAACGGAGTGCTTGCCCCCTTATCAGCTGTGATAAACTCACCATCCGCGCGAGCACTGAGCCGCGATCGCCAACCCTCGGAGGCAGAATGAAACGCACCGCCGTCATCTATCTCTGCTTGCTTGCCGCGACCGCCGTCGATGTCACCGCGCAGCAAGCTGACAGAAACCAGCCCACGACGCACAAACTGGCGCCAACACCAAAGACAGTCGCCTGGGGCCACTACGACGCAAGCACTCCTCCGGTGCTCCGCATAAAGTCCGGGGACACCGTTGTTATCCAATCGCTGATTGTCTCGAGTCCTGCGAGACTCGAAGCAGCCGGTGTACCTCCTGATCAAATCGAGCAGTCGCTCCGTGACACTCACAAAGAAGTCACCAACAAAGGACCGGGCGCACATATCCTGACCGGACCGATCTATATCGAAACCGCCGAGCCCGGCGACGTGCTTGAAGTTCGTATCAAGTCGGTCAAGCTCGCGATACCGTACGCTTACAACGCATTTTATCCTGGACGAGGCTTTCTGCCCGAGGACTATCCGTATGCGCGAATGAGGATCATCCCGCTTGACGAGAAACGAATGGTCGCGCGCTTCAGCGACGTCATCGCGATCCCGCTGCGGCCTTTCTTCGGAAGCATGGGAGTTGCGCCGCCCGACGCGTCAGGCCGCATCTCGAGCGGGCCGCCGTGGGTTCACGCCGGCAACCTCGACAACAAGGAGCTGGTCGCAGGCACAACTCTGTTTATTCCAGTGCACGTCCGGGGCGCGTTGTTTCTGGCTGGAGACGGTCACGCGGCTCAGGGCAACGGCGAAGTCGACCTTACCGCGCTTGAGACGTCATTGGTTGGAACGTTTCAGTTGATCGTTCGGAAGGACATGCGTCTTAAATGGCCTCGTGCCGAAACTCCGACCCACTTCATCGCGATGGGGATTCACGAGGATCTGAATGAAGCTACGAAGATGGCGTTGCGCGAAATGATCGACTTTCTGGTGAGCGAGAAGCACCTCAGTCGCGACGACGCCTACATGCTTTCGAGCGTCGCGGCGGACTTGGAGATCACTCAACTTGTGGACGGAAACAAAGGCGTTCATGCAATGATCCCTAAAGCGATATTCAAGAAGTAGGAACGAGCCTGTAAGGGCGGTCCTCCGTGCCATCCTGCCCGCCGACGTCCTCGTTGCACCGAGGGGCGGCCACGGAGGGCCGCCCTTACTGGTAGCAGGAGGGAAAAAATGGGGGGACTTCTCGAAGGCAAGACAGCAATCATCACCGGCTCGGGCCGCGGAATCGGGCGCGCGGCGGCGGAGCTTTTCGCCCGACACGGCGCTCAAATCGTCGTCAGCGACATCGACCCCGAACCCGCAGGGCAGGTCGTGCAAACGATTCTCGCGACAGGCGGGAAGGCCATCTCAGTGCCCGGCGATGCCACAGACAAAGCTTTTCCCGACCGAATCGTCAACGCGGCAATCGAGAAATTCGGGGGCCTGGACATCATTGTCAACAACGCGGGCTACACCTGGGACGCGGTGATTCACAAGATGACCGACGAGCAATGGGAAGCGATACTGGCGCTGCATCTCACTGCGCCGTTTCGGATCATTCGCGCCGCTTCGACGTTTCTGCGCGAGTCTGCAAAACGTGAGAAGGCTGAACTGGGTCAGGCGCGCGCGCGCAAGATCATAAACATAAGCTCGACTTCGGGCACGCGCGGCAACCCCGGCCAGTCGAACTACTCGGCAGGCAAAGCCGGCGTGATCGGGCTGACCCGGACGCTTGCCAAGGAGTGGGGGCAGTTCAACATTCAAGTGAATTGTGTCGCGTTCGGCCGCATTGACACGCGGCTCACTCAGGCGAAAGAAAAAGGTGAGACGATTCATCGCGGCGACGCTGAAGTCGCGATCGGAATACCTCAGGAACGACTCGACCGGACAGCGGCGATGATCCCGATGGGGCGCGGCGGCACCCCCGAGGAAGCGGCGGGAGCGATATTCTTCTTCGCCTCTTCCTTTTCGGACTACGTCTCGGGTCAGGTGCTTGAAGTGACAGGCGGACTGTAAGCATCAAACATCGGAAATCAAAAAACACAAAGGCGATAGCTAGCCGGCTGGCTTAGAGTTCCTTTGTGACTTTCTGTTTAGTCATTTCTGTCCACTTACGAGCGGACACTACAGTAATTCGGAGAGATCCAATGCCCCTAGTTCGCACACCCGATGAACGATTTGCCAACCTCAAAGCCTTTCCCTACCGCCCTCGCTACGTTGAGATCAACGGCGCGCGGATCCACTACATCGACGAGGGTAGGGGCGAAGTCATACTCTGTCTGCACGGCGAGCCGACATGGTCGTACCTCTATCGCAAGATGATTCCAACACTCGCCGCCGACCATCGAGTCGTCGCAATGGACTTCGTCGGGTTTGGGCGCTCGGACAAGTTCACAGAACGCGAAGACTATACCTTCGAGATGCATCGCGGCACGATCTCTTCCTTCATCCAGAAGCTCGATCTTATGGGGATCACGGCCGTCGTTCAGGACTGGGGCGGAATACTCGGGCTGCGCGTTGCAACCGAAATACCCGAGCGCTTCGCGAGGCTGGTCATCATGAACACCGGGCTGCCGACCGGAGACGTCCCGGCGACCGAAGGCTTCATGAAGTGGAGAACTTACGCCACGACGACGCCCGACCTTCCGGTTGGATTGATCGTAAAGCGAAGCGCCGTCGATCGCGAGTCGATTACCGATGAAATCGTTTCGGCTTACGATGCTCCATTCCCGGATGCGACTTACAAGATGGGCGCGCAGATGTTCCCGTGGCTCGTACCGATCGAGCCGAATCAGCCGGGCGCGCAAGAGATGCGCGAGACCCGCGACGCTCTCTCAAATTGGACGAAACCCGCGCTGGTGATGTTCTCCGACAGCGACCCGGTGACTCGCGGCGGCGACCGCTTCTTTCGCAAGCTGATTCCTTCGGCCGGCAACGAACCCGAGATCGTCATTCACGGCGCAGGCCACTTTCTTCAGGAAGAGAAGGGCGAAGAGATCGCCGCGCACATCGTTGACTTCATCAAGCGCACGCCCAATGCCTGAGCGCCGCTCTTGTTTCATCGTTCCGATCGCGGTTAAGGAGCAGGGCAAAAGGTGGCTGATCATGTTCGTACCAACAGCGTCGAGAGTCGGCTTGCGAGACAGCACGGTTGGGCGTGGGTGGCCTTGTGCATCGCGTTGGCACTGCACGCGATCGACGAGGCAACAACCGACTTTCTTTCAGTCTACAACCCGGCGGCCCGAGCAATCCGCGACCGATTTCCGTTTCTGGCTATACCGATATTTAGCTTTAGAGTGTGGCTTACAGGATTGATAGTCGCGGTCGGTTTGTTGCTTGTTGTTTCGCCGTTTGCATTTCGGGGCTCGCGTTGGATGCGCTTTGCATCTTACCCGTTCGCGACCCTGATGCTCGTTAACGGGTTGGGTCACGTCGCGGGCTCGCTTTACCTCCAGCGCCTGATGCCCGGTGTTTACTCAGCCCCTCTGCTGCTGGCCGCTTCGATTTATCTTCTTGTCACGACGAGGCATCTTCGAGCAGGATGAGAGTTGAACGTGAGCCCGGACCAATCAAACAATCAAACCGCTTCGGATAAGCGGTGGAACACATCTCTCTACGACGGCAAGCACTCGTTCGTCTGGAAGTACGGTGAGGGTGTCATCGAACTGCTCGAGCCCCGGCAAGGCGAACGCATCCTCGATCTCGGTTGTGGAACGGGTCACCTCGCAAGCCGAATTGCCTCGTCGGGCGCTGCCGTCACCGGCGTCGACAAATCGCCGGCTATGATCGAGAGCGCAAGAAAGACTTACCCCGAGCTGGAGTTCATCGAGTCGGATGCGACCACCCTTGGCTTCAGTTCGGAGTTTGATGCGGTGTTCTCGAACGCGACGATTCATTGGATCAAGGATCAGGCGGCGCTTGCATCGGCTATCTGGCGGGCGCTAAAGCCAGGCGGCCGCTTCGTCGCCGAGTTCGGGGGCAAGGGAAACCTGAGCGCGGTGCGAGGAGCGCTGAAACGCGCGATCAGCAACATCGGTCGTCAAGTCGCAAACGGCGGGCTCGAACGGTATTACCCAAGCATCGGCGAGTACGCCACTCTGTTGGAGAGCGCCGGCTTCCGCGTGACCCACGCAATTCACTTCGAGCGGCCGACGAAGCTCGAGAACGGCGAGCGCGGTTTGAGCGACTGGCTCGCGACTTTCGCGGACAACGTTCTGAATGCGCTCACCCCCGGGGAACGCAACAAGGTCATCCTAACCGTCGAATCACAATTGCGAAGCGAGTTGTTTCGGGATGGGAATTGGTTTGCCGACTATCGAAGGATTCGCATCGTTGCGATCAAAGAGCAGTTCGATACTTGAGACAGCCAGCAGACCTGCGAGCGCGGCCGCGCTCTGAGTTTTCGTTGCGGTGAAATGATGAGAATGCGCGCGTCGTTGTTGCTGCTCTTTAGCGTTTTGGGGTTGGGCTTTGCCGCGTCGTGTTCGCAACTGCATTCGGTGCCGCCCCGGAATACTTCGGCCGCTGGAGATAGTCAAAACTCGTCGACGCCGGCTAGAAGCGACGCGACCAGCGTTGGCTTTACTTCGCGGACCAAGCTCGTGGAGCATTACGACAAACACGGCCGCGAGTTTGACTCAGTCACGATCCACCAGTACCTCCGGATGGCTCAGGAACTGCGCGATCGGCCAGCGGATGACACCGTAATCGAGGCAGTCCGTGGTGACGGCGTCGTGACCCGCTTCGATCGCAAGAGCGGTGCGTTTCTCGCCTTCAACCCCGATCGCACCATCAGGACGTTTTTCAAGCCAAATGACGGCGAAGCTTACTTTCGCCGCCAGCTCAAGCGAGGGGATTGATGGACCCGGTTCGCGAGTTTCTTAAACGAAGAGGATGCGCCGAGCACGTCGTTCAGGGCGGTCTTGCACGGCTAGTCGAGAGTTGGGAGCGCGTGGTTGAATCGGTGAAGCGCGGCTACAACTTCGGACTGGACGACTACTTGAATGATATGGATGGGAGACAGTTGCTCGAAGAAGCGCTGCAGCTCGCTAAGCCAAAGCAAAGCTACGTCGAGCGAACACGCGGCGCCGACGAAGCCATGTTGAGTGTTGTGAGACCGACCGGCCGCTGCCTGTGGGGCAAGGACAACGCGTCGGAACACGGCTGGTCGGCGGAGAAGAACTGGTGGTATTTCGCCGTCCCTATCAACGCGGGTTCGGAGCTGACCGATGACCTGAAGGAGGAAGAATAATGCGACAACCGCGCGCTCTTTTGTCGGCGCTGCTACTCATAGTTTCGCAATTGTGCACGCCGGTCCTGGCGGTTCAAGCCGCAAAGCAAACCATCGCCAGCGGCAAGCGCTATCCCCGGCTCGTCATTCGCGGCGCGATGATTGTGGACGGCACCGGCACGCCGGCTTCCGGACCGAAAGACATCGTGATCGAGGGCAACACTATCAGCGACATCGTGGCACTCGATCCAGTGGCGCTAAAAGAGGGACGCGCCCGGAGGCCTGCCGGCGATGTCGAAATCGACGCCACCGGCAAATACGTTCTGCCCGGCTTGATCAACGCCCATGGTCACGTTCAGTACGACCGGGCAGGCGTGCCCCAACCTGTCGATTATTGTTTGAAGCTTTGGCTGGCGTGCGGCATCACAACGGTTCGCGACGTTGGAAGCGATACCAAGAAGAC
>JBASRN010000264.1:0-36900 GCA_049273855.1 Blastocatellia bacterium | reverse complement strand
CGCCCAACAACGAGCTACTGACTACGGACTCGTGACTACTGACTACCTCCCCTTAAACTGAGCCTGTCGCTTCTTCGAGTAGGCTTCGAGCCCCTCGTGCGCGTCATCACTCTCGAAAAGCTGCTGCAATAACTCGCGCTCGACCGCCAGCGCCTCGGCCAGCGGTAACTCTAGTCCCGTCTGCACCGAGCGCTTTATGAGCCCGACCGCCTTGCTCGCTTTCGCAGGCGGGACGAATTGCCTTGCAAACTCGATAACCTTCTCGAAGAAATTGTCCTCATCGAATACGTGATTCACCAACCCGATTTGATGAGCTTCATCAACCGAGATCGTCCGGCCGGTCGTCAGGAGCTCGAGCGCCTTGCCTTTGCCAATAATTCGAGGGAGCCGCTGCGTACCGCCCATACCGGGCAACAGACCGAGGTTTATTTCCGGGACGCCGAGCATCCCCGGACCCTTCTTCGCGATTCGCATGTCGCACGCAAGCGCGATCTCGAGTCCGCCGCCGACCGCGTGGCCGTTGATTGCCGCAATAATCAGCTTCTGAGTGTTCTCCATTCGCAGCAGCGTCTCGTTGCCATGTAAGCTGAAGAAGTATCGAAACTGCGGCGTTGCCGACAGCAGCATCTTTATGTTCGCGCCGGCGCAAAAGAACTTGTCCCCCGCGCCGCGAATCACGACAACGTGGACTTCTTCATCAAGCCGCGCTTCGAGTATCGCGTCGTCCAGATCGCGCATCATCTCGTGCGTATAGGTGTTCGCGGGCGGATCATTCAACTCGATGACAGCTATGCCACCCTCGACGCTGTAGTTGATCAGCTTGTTCTCCATGGCTTCTCTTGTCATAACCGTTTCGCCTCTATGTTTGAATCTCCACCCTATTGCCAGATCGAGACGCTTCGATCCAGATGGTCTTCGCGGCCCGTCTCGAGCCTCTCGGCCTCCATGCTCTTGTCGCCAAGAAAGCCCGAGAGAAATATTCTTGTTATGTTCCGCGACAACCCTGCAACGTCCACATCCTTGCCGGGGTTGTACCAGTTGTAAATCCAGTTCATCATTCCGAAGAGAGAAAAAGTTGCGACCCTCAAGTCCAAACCCTTAACGCGATTGGCGCGCGCGATCTCCTCGAGCAGCTCCATCACCAGATCGACGTATTGACGCTTTTTCGCGTTGACCTTTTTAAACAAGTTGCCGCTAATCGAGTTTGCTTCGTGCGAAAGAACCTTCATTTCATTCATGTTGTGCACAAAATAATGAAGGTGATTCTCGATCAGCAGCTTTAAGCGATGAACCGGGTCCTCGACTCCTTCCAGCAGCTTGTCGCAATCGTCGATCACCGTGCTGAAGCAGTAATCCTGAATAAGAAAGAGCAACTCGTCCTTGCTCTTGAAATAGTAGTATAGCCCCGACAGGCTCATCTTCGTAGCGCGGGCGATGTCGCGGATGGTGGTCGAGTGATAGCCCTTCTCGGCAAAGATGGCAGCCGAGGTTTTCAACACGTGGACTAGTTTCTGGTCGTACTTTGACTGCGGTTCGCTCGGCATAGGCTACTGCGTCGAATAGGGAGCTTCGAACAAGTGTTCGATCATAGAAGGCCGCAGAGCTACCCGTCAAGCTGAGCCAAAAGGCCTGGACTTCCAACGCCAACATCTTCGCGTTGCTATGGGCTCGTTCGGGCAGGATCAGCCGAGAATCTCATCAACACTTAGGGCGAGGCCAGACACGGTCGTGGACACCAATGCCTTGCTGCGCTTTAGTCGCTGAACTTTCTGATACTTCCCATTCTTTGGCTGAGAGTTGACCTCGATGAGGTCTTTGGGGAGGATAACCAACCAGGCCTCTGGTATACCCGCGCGAGCATACAACGGTAGCTTCACGTTGCGATCATAGTCGGCAGACGCGTCAGCCACTTCGATGACAACAAGGACATCGGCTACCGTCGGATGTGACGTGGAGTAAAAGTCCTTGCGCGGCTTGAGCAACGCGAGATCCGGCTGAGGCTCTGAGAAATCGCCGAGTCGGATCGGGTTTTGCACGCTGACGATTGCAAGATGACCAAATCCGCGATTAAGAACCGTACTCGCTCGCATCACACAACCGGCGTGGCGGCTGCCAATCGGGCTCATCTCAACGACCTCGCCTTCGATCAGCTCAACGCGATTGCCTTCCGAAAAGAGGCCGGCTTCTCCCATCCGGTAGTAGTCGTCAACGTTGAAGTATCGCTTTCGAAGTTGAACTGACATGATTCCTTGCTCGTTGATCACGACGCCCCGAGGCTCAACTGCACGGGATGATATCACGAAGTGCCTTCAATCACCTTCCACAATCAGCTTCCCACGGAGCATGTTCATCCCGCAGGTGAAGGCGAACTCACCGGTCTTCTCTGGCGTGAACTCAATCGGCGTAGTCTTGAACGCCGGCAGGCTGCGGGCAATGCCGAAGTCGCCAAACACGATCTGTTCGCTGCACGAAGACGTTTCATTCCGGTAGAAGTTCAATCGCACAGGCAAACCCCGCTTCACCGCGATCACGTCGGGCGAGTAGCCGTCTTTGACCGTCACATTGATCTCCTGCACTCCCGTTTGGCCCAGCGAGGCCGAGACCTTCTCGCGTTCGCCAAAGAAATACCACAAGACCAACGCGATCAGAACGACTCCTGCTACGATCACTCCGATTGCCGCTGCGTCCATGTTCATTCCGCCTCCAGCGGTGGCTGGAAGCCCCGCAACCTGAGACTATTACTCACCACCGACACGCTCGAAAGCGACATCGCCGCGCTTGCGATGATCGGCGACAGCAGCCAGCCGGTCAGCGGATATAACACGCCCGCCGCGATTGGAATCCCAACGACGTTGTATATGAACGCCCAAAACAGATTCTGTTTGATCGTTCGAATCGTCGCGCGCGACAGTGTGATTGCGGTGACAACTCCGCGCAGATCACCCTTTATCAGCGTGATGTCTGACGCTTCAATAGCCACGTCCGTTCCAGTTCCAATCGCAATCCCGAGGTCAGCTTGCGCGAGCGCGGGAGCATCATTGATCCCGTCGCCGACCATCGCGACAACCTTCTTCTCATCCCGCTGGAGTCGCTTGATCTCGTCGGCCTTTGCGCCAGGTAAGACCTCTGCAAGAACGCGCGCAATGCCAACCTGTTTCGCGACCGCTTCTGCTGTGCGCCGGTTATCGCCGGTCATCATGACGACTTCGAGGCCCATTCGTTTGAGCGAGCTGATCGCCGTCCTGGACTCCGGCTTGATCGGATCGGCAACGGCCACAACGCCGCCGAGCCGACCATCGACGACGACGTACATTGGGGTCTTGCCTTCGCCGGCAAGCACCGTCACACGTCCGTCAAACTCGCTGAGTGAAAGTTGTCGTTCATTCATCAGCTTGGCGTTGCCGAGCAGAAGGTGACGGCCGCCGATCTTCGCCTGGATCCCCTGCCCCGGCATTGCGTTGAACTCGGTCACTTCCGAGAGCGCGATCTTTCGTTCGATCGCGGCGCGCACTATGGCTTCTCCAAGCGGGTGCTCGCTCGCTCGCTCGGCGGACGCGATCAGCCGCAGCAGTTCCGCCTCATCCATGCCGTCCGCCGGCAGCACATCAGTGAGCGTCGGCTCACCCTTGGTGATCGTGCCGGTTTTGTCGAGCACGATCGTTTGAAGGTTGTGCGCTCGTTCGAGACTCTCTCCGCCTTTGATCAGGATGCCGTTCTCGGCGGCGCGGCCTGTCCCGACCAGTATCGCAGTCGGCGTCGCCAGCCCGAGCGCGCACGGGCACGCGATGATCAGCACCGAGACGAAGTTCACCAGTGCCATCGAAAGCCGCACATCAGCCGGCGAAGCTACGAACCAAACTACAAAAGTCGCGATCGCGATGCAGATGACCACCGGTGTGAATATCCCGCTTATTACATCGGCCATTCGAGCGATAGGCGCCTTGGAACCTTGCGCGTCCTGAACCATCTTCACGATCCGCTGAAGCACGGTGTCGCGACCGACCTTAGTCGCTCTAAATCTGAAGGAGCCGGTCTTGTTGATGGTCGCACCAAATACTTCGTCGCCCGCGCGCTTCTCAACGGGGAGGCTCTCTCCCGTGAGCATCGATTCATCAATAACCGACGCGCCTTCAAACACTACGCCGTCGACCGGAATCTTCTCGCCCGGCCGCACGATAACGACGTCACCCACTGCCACTTGTTCGACAGGAATATCAATCTCACGTTCGTGACGAATGACGCGCGCAGTCTTTGCTTGAAGCCCGATCAATCTCCGAATCGCTTCTCCGGTGCGTCCGCGGGCTCGCGACTCCAATAGGCTGCCCAACAGAATGAGCGCGATGATAACGCTCGCGGCTTCGTAGTAGACCGGAACGTCTCCGGCCATCCCCGCCATCCCCGCATGACTCGATTCGCGCACGAAGAAGCTCGGCGCGACTGTAGCCGCGACCGAATAGAGATAAGCCGCGCCCGTGCCCAACGCGATCAATGTGTTCATGTCCGCGAAGCGATGCCGAAAAGCGGCCCATGCCCCCCGATAGAACCGCCATCCAGAAAAAAAGACCACGGGCGTGGTAAGCGCCAACTGCAGCCAGTTTACGCCGCCGAAGTTTAAAGCCGCGATTCGCTCGTGCGACATCGCAATCACAAGAACCGGAAACGAGAGCACCGCCGCGACAACGAATCTGCGAAACAATTCCCGGTACTCGGCATCTTGCGCGGCGTCTTCGGACGTCGCGTACAACTCGGGCCCCGCCGGACCGCAGCAACCCGTGTCCTTCTCGGCTTCGACCAGATCCGAGTCTTCAACCGCGCCGGGATCATGTTCAACGGCGTGATGAGCCCGAAGCGTGAGGCTCGACGGCGCAATCGGAAGCGTCGCAGGTTCGGCCGCCCCGGAAGTGGCCGCGTTCAAGTAGCGGCGGGGATCAGCATCAAATTTCTGCTTGCAGCCCGTCGAGCAAAAATAGTAGACAACGCCGTCGCGTTCGCTGTGTCCGGCAGACGAGTCGGGCCGGACCTTCATCCCGCAAACTGGATCAGTGGTAAGCACTAGCATCCCGAAATCTCCCTCTGTGATTATACCCTGCGCCGCAAAGTCACGCTTAAAGACCGATTCATTCACGAAAAGCCGTCGGAGGAGTGCATCAAGACTCCGGGTTGACAGCGGACGTTTAGTCTTTGGCGTCGCACCCGCCGCATTCAAGCTGCTAGGATAATGGCGAAATGAACAAGGACGTGATAATCGTCGGCGGCGGAGTGATCGGGTCTTCGATCGCTCTCAAGCTTGCAGAAGCGGGGTTGAGTGTCGCCGTGATTGAGCGGGGGCGCGTGGGCTGCGAAGCCTCGCGCGCGGCGGCGGGTATGCTTGCCGCGCAGTCGGAAACCTCGAGCGTCGGGCCATTTTTTGACCTGTGCCTGCGAAGCCGCTCGATGTATCGCGAGTTCGCGGCTCATCTCACGGAAGTCTCCGGGATCAATGTCGAGTACAAAGACGAAGGCCTGCTCTGCATCACACTGGAAGGCGAAGACCTGGAAGAGTCAATGCGATGGGCCGAGTGGCAGACCGAAGCTGGGCTCGCACTCGAACGGCTCTCACCCTGCGCCACTCGCGACTTCGAGCCCGCTGTCACGGAGTCGGTCGCCGGAGCCATCTTTATCCCCGGCGATCATCAAGTCGAGAACCGCCGCTTGATGGACGCGCTCGACCTCGCGATAAGGCGCGCCGGCGTCCAACTCATCGAGGGTGTGGAAGTCTCAGCACTCGCAAGCGAGCGGAGCCGAGTGACCGGAGTAGTGACGCGCGGGCAGCGTCTCGACGCAGGCATCATCGTGGTCGCCGCCGGAGCCTGGTCGAGTCGGCTGCTGGAACCGCTCGGGCTGAATGTCAAAGTGGTACCGGCTCGCGGCCAGATGATTGCCGTAATAGGCCGGGAGTGCCCGATCAAGCGCGTGCTTCATTCGCGCAAGGTCTACCTGGTCCCGCGTCACGACGGCCGCATCCTGATCGGCGCGACCGTCGAGGATGCCGGGTTCGAAAAGGCTGTGACCGTGGATGGAATCAGTTCTATGCTCTCAGCCGCACTCGAAGTCGTTCCCTCGCTTCGTGACTTCGAAGTAGCCGAAGTGTGGTCGGGCCTGAGACCCGATACCAAAGATCATCTGCCGGTGATTGGTCCCGGCTGCGATGGTCTTGTGCTGGCGGCGGGACACTTCAGAAACGGCATACTCCTGGCGCCGGTCACCGCCGAACTGATAACGGACCTCGTTATTACCGGCCGCGCACCGGATGCTCTGAGCGCCTTTTCAAGCGAGCGATTTGAAGTCCCGAATGTGCTCTCTTCGGGACAAAGAACAACATCCCCGGACGACGGCTAACGGCCGAGACTCGAATCCTGAAGTCTTGGCTAGCGCCCCGACCGAAATGCCGACAACCCGGACAGAACGACCGGAGCCGACTGGGCCGTGCTGCAGCCGGTAGTGAGCCGCCCAGTTCCGCCAGCCTGCGTGCCGTCGCCGTCAAACACCGTAACTTGAACGGTTAGAATCTGCGAATTGTCATTGGCGCCGCTGAATCTCTGAACTACAGTGATGCTTTGACCCGTAGCCAGGTTGCGGTCCGCTATGGCCTGGCCGAGCGAAACATCAAAGAGTGGCCCGACTGTCCGGCCCTCGTCGTCCAGGAACTGATACGTTGCGCGGCCGATGCTAAGGTTCGAGTCGTAGGCTGAGAACTCGACAATGAACTGATTGCCACTCCGGCACAGCTTCAAGACCGGGGCATTGGCCGGGTTTGAAGGATCAATGAGCCTGACCTCTTTTGTGACACGTCCCGATAGCGGCACCGTCAACGTTGTGGGCGCCGAGCCGCTGACTTCAGACCGGATGGAAAGCTCCGAGCTTACTACGTCCGGCACGAAGTCCTCCGCCTTTAGATTGCCATCCGGGCAGTTTTTCCTCACCACCACGGGCACCGCCGGATTGAAGCGAACTCGGAAGGTGAATGTTTGCCCTGGAGCCATCCCGAGCGTTGCGTTCACTCCGAGCGGAATCACCGTTTCACCGGTGGATGTAACCTGGGTCAGCACCCACAGCTTGCTGTCATTAGCGTTCGCGTCGGTGATGTCGCACCGAGCCACGTCAGTGATTCGTTTGATCGACTCGAACGTCAGCGCCAGCGAATTGCACCCCTGGTTTGTTACGGTAAACGAATGGGGATCGAGCTTCCTGAATTTCTTCGGCTTTACGCGTTTGCTTCGCGCGGTGACCGGGCCAAACTGAAGAACTTCTGCGTTGCCTTCGAGAGTAACGAGTGGAGCTGCGTTTCCAACCACCGACCCGGTCAACGTCACCACAATCGGCGAGTTCAACCTATCGTTGCTATCCAGAAGCAGACAAGCCTTGGCGGGACCGCAGACGTTTGTGAGGAATGTGACTACCACGGTTGTGCTTGCGCCGGGTTCGATAACCGAGCCACCGACTGGACAACCGCTGATCGTAAGAAAACGCAAGGTGTCGTCAGGGTCTTCCAGAGAGCAGCGCGCGAGCGCGCACATCGTGATCTGGAGCGGGGCATTGCCGGCGTTTGTGATGACGATGTCCTTGCTCTGGGGAGTACTGTTGACGGTGACCTCGCCAAAATCGACGGGCGTGGTGAATGAGGCGGAAGGCCCGACGGGCGATTTGCCGTCATCCCTGAACATCAACTCGGACGTGTTGCCCAGTGTATCGGTCACCGTGGCCGTGTAGTTGCCCGTCGGCGAAGGCGTTACCCCGGTTGCCGTGAACATGCACGAGGGGACGCCGCCGACCGGCGGGCACTCGACGCCGACCTCTGCTTCGGTGAGGAACGCCACTCCGTCGATCACCAATTTGCCAGCAAGTATGTGAGACTTGGTGATCGAGTATATCTCGACCGAAGCGCCCGCTGCGGTTGGCCCACTGACCTTGCCCGCTATCGTTACGGTGCCCTCAGCGCCCGATACGACACTGACGCTGTCGGGGAAGTTCAGGAGTGTGTTGGGGCCTTCATCCGGATCGCCGGCGTCGTTAGGGGTAGGCCCATCACCGCCGAGGTCTATCAAAGCAACCGGCGGGTCGTCGGCAGCCTGGGCCTCGCGTGAAGCGTTGATATGCGAAATCTTTATCCGCTCATTGAAGCCCTCGCGCGGCGCTGTCTCTTCATCGAAGACGAGAATCGCGGCCGGGTTGTTGTCGAACGTGACGTTTTGAATCAGGTTTTGCGATATAAAGTCCGCGGGGCAAACGGGCGTCGAGAGAATTCCTGACCTTGTGAAATTGTTGATCGTCAGGCCGCGCACGGTGATGTGGTTCGAGCGAATAACAATGCCATCGCTGATCTGTCCGCCGCCGTCCAACGTTACCGAAGGAGCGCAGTCCGGCCCATCGCATCCGTCAATCACCACGTCGGGCTGCGTGATGGAGAGCGGAGAAAGTAAGCTAATTGTCTTGCCTTTCAAATCGCTATCGAAGGTGATTTCCGTCGCCCCGCCGTTGCAGTTGGCCTCTTCGATTGCCTGCCGGAGCGATAACAATTCGGTGGTGGGAGGCGCGCCGGCCGGCGTATCAGCCTCTGTGCCGACGACTATTACCTGCGGCGTGACGCCCTGGCGAAGGATGCTTCGGACCTTGCCAACGAACTCGTCCGCCTGGCGCTCACAATCGGGTGCCGGCAAACTCGCCGCTTCCTGGTTGCACTGGCCGGCTTCGATGGTCAGAGTCGCGCCAGGCAGGTCGTCGGCCGGTTTTGGAAACACGAGTTGGTCCACGGCCGCCCTCGCGGTCTCATATTCCGGATTGGGGACAAGATCGACGGTGACCGAATTCAGACCCATTAGTATGACGTCGAATTCGAATGGTATCCCAAGGATGGTGGCAGCCACTCGAGCCTGGTTGGCTACCACGATTGCCTCTTCAAGATCATCCGGCTGGCCGTCGCTGCTCAAAACCAACACACGGCGTGCGCCCGGCTTTGGGTTTTGACCCCTGACCTGGCTGGCGTTGATATGAGCGGCGCTGATAGCCGCGGCGTATCTGGTTTCACCAAACGGGCAGGGAGGGATCTGACTATGGATATCCTCGCACTTGAGTGCCTCGACCTGGTCGGCAACGAATTGGGCGTCTTCAGGCGAGTTGATGTCCTTCAACGAAACCGCGACTGTGGCTGCGCCGTTGAACAACACGACCGACACCGCGACCGAGCCATCACGCGGAATAACCGCCGGATCACGCAACGCACGCAGCAGGCCTTCGATCTCCAGGTTGTAAGTTTGGCCCCTCCCCTCGATCGACCCGGACGCGTCTATCATGAAAGACAGGTCGATCCGAGGCTGAACAAAACAGCCTTCGTTGAGAGGATCGGAGCAATTATCCTGGGCGGCTTTCTGGCGTCCGGGCGATACCATCATCGCCGCGACGAACAGCACAATAACACCCGCACGAAGGGCGCCGCTTAACTGAACTCTATCCAGGCAAGAACGGATCGCCGCTCTCACACCTCCCCGCGAATCGCTTACTGTTTTCATGCCTGTCTTCCTGTCATTGTTTGCCATGAATGATCAGTGTCGGAGTCGAACTTGTTCGTTCTGATTGGCCGGCTGGTTCACAGTGAATGTTGATGGGCGTGCGCCGACCGAAATCAGTATATATCCGAAGGCTTCAAAGGCAAGTTGAAAGTTGCACAGCGTCATTGGCCGGATGCCGCGCGCATCTCGATGAGCAGCTCCCGCGTGTTGCCGGATAATTTGACGTCGCGCAAGTAAGGCAAGTATCCAAGCGCTTTTGCTCTGAGCGTGTATTGACCCGCACGGATGGGCTTGTTCAGTTTGAACTGGCCGTCGGGTTTGGTCCCGCCCCAGGCGAGCAAGTTGTCTTCGGTGGGATCCTCGCCAACCGGAACAAGTCCAACCACGGCCCCGGCGATGGGTTGCCCGGTGCCGGCCGACCTTACGATCCCGTGAACCACAAAGGACGCGGCCGGCTCAACCACCTTAGGTTGCTTAATCGGCTCGGGTATCGCGGCTTCTTCGCGGGCCCCGTCCAGCATCGCCGAGACCAGGTGCGCGGGCCGGAGAAACCCGACCGCACCATAGCGTCGATAGTCATCCGGAAGGCCATCCCCGTTCTTGTCAACCCGCTGATCGTCGGCGACAACCTTGGTTGGAATTCCAATCAGCTTGCCGTCCAGTGAAACCGCAGCGCCGCCGCTGTTGCCATGGATCAACCGGGCGTCGGTCTTTATCCATCTGCCGAGCGCATCCTTGCCCTCGACGGTCCCTCGGTTCACCGTAACGCTCGAACCGCCTTTTTCAGGATAGCCGATTATCACGATGTCATCGAGCAGACCGATGTTCTTAGAGTCGCCGATCTCGATGGCGGGAAAAACGGGTCGCTTTACAGAAGAATTGAGCGACGCAGCCGTCTCAACACGCAGAAGCGCGAGATCGTCGTCCCTGTTTGTCACCAACGCCTTAAGCCGGTAACGCTTCGATTGAGGGGACCCGTCAGCCGAAAGTGACAGCAGGATTTCGTCGTAAAGCTGCCCGGTCTTGCTGTCGAAGATGACGTGCGCGTTAGTGACAACAACGCCGTCCGCTCGCACAATCACGGCCGATCCTCTAGGCCTGGGACTCTGCCCGGCCGGGTTGGTAAAGTTTCTAACCAGTACGAGCCCAACCGACGCGACCGCTTTGCGAACCCGAGCGCGAGCCGCAGCTGACAGAGGCAAATCCCTCTTCGACTCCTGAGGGCGCGCAGAGGGAGACGTGCAAACCATCGAGCAGACAGCGAAGATGATCACGACGCTGATCTTCGAAGCTCGCGGTTCGGTGGGCGCTTTGAGCATTGATTCTGCTTACTTGTGATTTAGTCGAATCTCAAACACGGCGGCCTGCCCAGCGTCGAGCCGGTTCTCGTTTTTCTGATCGTCGATCGCAACGAACGAACCTTCGTTCTTGTCCCGTCCGGCAGCAAGCTTGATCCCGCGTGCCCGAATGCCGCCCGACCCGCTCTGGGGAACAACCGCGACCAAATCATTGACGACGATCCCGCCTTTCTTATTAGCGGCATTGCTGGCAAGCTGAGCGGCTGCGCTTGCCGCGTCGGCCTTCAACTCGCAGCACGGGCAGCAGTCCGCCCCCTTAATCGCGTCCTCCAGAAACTTGATTCGCTCGCGAGACAGGACCACCTGCAGAACTTCAGTCCCCTTTTCGTTATCAAAGCCAACGGTCTGTTTGTATTGCGAGCCTGGAACTATCTCGTTGACATCCGAACGCGAGCACGGTGAGATCAGGCATTTCTTCCCGTCGGGAGTGATGTTCACGAAATAGGCGTAGCCGGTAAAGTTGCTCTCGTACTTCACCTCGATTTCGTCGGCGGCCGTGAACACGTGACTGCTTGGATCCACCGGGACACCGTCCTTGAGAAACAGGACGCGCATTGCATCCGAGCGCTTCTTGACGAACAGCGCGCGGGTCATCGCCGCAGGCTGGTCCTCACCGCCAGACAGGTGCTTGATCTCGATGGTGTCGATCAACTCTTCATTGTCATTGCGGCTGGTGTTCCGCACGTACACGCCGTCATTCTGCATCGTGCGCCGCGAGCCTGCCGCTCTGGTGTCCTTCGCAAGGATTTGCCCGGAACTCTTTTTGATCGCTTCGATCACCTGCGCGCTTATCGCGCCTGAATCCTTGGCCACATCCTCCGCAGTGAGCTTGTTTGGAAGGTCGCCTATTTGGTCACGGCTGAAGATCACCGTGAAAAACTCCTTGCCGTTTGGCGGAGTGATCTCCCACCAGCAATCCTTAGGATCACGAAGGTCCTGGCAGTGCTGCGGAACTACGTAGGCGCGATCTTTCTCGACCGCGTTTAGTCCGCCGTTTATTCGAGGATCCGGGAAGATGACGTGAGGTTGGTCGATGACTTTGCCGTCCACCCCTACGCTAGCGTGGACGACATACAGAAAGCCATTTTGATTTGGGGTAAGGGCCAGCTTGAGCTGGTCTCCGATCTTGAACTGTCCGCCTGGATCGACGCTTTCTTGAAAGTTGCCATCGCCGCGCCTCAGCACCTGGTACTTCACAGCGAGGAGAGGATTCTCTTCCAGACCGTTGCTGTCGGGCCTGGGACGTGAGACGGGCCTAATGCGGTTTGGCTTCGGCTTCGCCGGCTGCGTGAATTTCACAGGTTGATACCAGAAGCCCGGGTTGTCCGCCTGTGCCAATCCTGCTGCTCGGATGAAGGTTGGTGCAATCAACCCGCCGCATAGAAACGCGGCTAGAAGATAGCTGAATAATCGTGACCGCATAGTTGTCTCCCTTTCCTACTTGCTACGCGCGCGAAGAAATGAGTGAATTTTCGGGTCATCCGCGGAAATGGCGCCACGTATGCCGAAAAGCATGACCTTGCGATTCTCCTCGTTGACTTCCAAGGGAACCAATCCTCTGAATGTTGTGCGAGCCTGCTCTATGTCGCTGGCCAAACTGCCTCCGCGCACGACTCTGTATTTCGATCCGAACTCCGGGTTGTAAATTGATCCATCGGGGAGCCTTGATTGCGGCTTCGGATTCGGGGTTGGATTGCCTTCATAGGCAATGTAGAACGCGTCAACCCATTCGCTAACGTTGGCCGTCATATCATTGACTCCGTATGCGCTCACATCGCCCGCGAACGTTCCCCCGGCCGCGAGCTTCGGCACTTGTCTGCGACCGAGGTTTGCGCTTACTGCGCCGGGCTTATCACCAGACGGCCATTGATGCTTCGTTTGAGTCCTTGGATCCCACGACGCGGCTTTCTCCCATTCCTCTTCGGTTGGCAACCGCTTTCCCGCCCACTTCGCATAAGCCGCAGCATCTTCATACGGAATGCCCACCGCAGGCAAATTCGGATTTTTGATCAGGTAGTCTTTCTCGACGGCGGTTTCAGGATACTGCCCGTTCCTTTCTCGATCGCAGAACTCCTTGTACTGCGCGTTTGTTACCTCGTACTTGTCGATATAGAAAGCAGACAACGGGACTTCATGCTGGGGCTTTTCGTCATCCAGGTTCTGATCACTCCCCATCAGAAAGTCACCGGCTGGGATCAGAACCATCGGAGCGCCCCCGTAATCGAGTTCCTTCGGAAGAAGCAGAGCTTCGAGAGGCTGCTCTTTCCCCTTGCGCCCGTCGACGTCTGCATTGAAGTCTGCATAACCTTCTTGCGAGACTCGAACCATCACCGTGTTTGGGGCGAGCCCCGGAACCCTGAGCGTGCCGTCCGCCGCAACACGTCCTCGGCTAACATTGTCGACAAACACTTCGCTGCCCGCGGGCGCGCCGCGCACCGTCAACGTGAAGCCAGAACCACCAATCGGGAGCACCAGGTAAGCGACAATCGCAATCACGATCAGGGCAATAACCCCCCCCAACAACAGCAGTGGTGAACGGCGCTTTGGCTCGCTTACTACGGACATAGGCGCCGCTGCTGCAGCCTGTCGCTGCGCGAGCGGTGCCACTTGCGCCGCGGACAACTGGGTAGGTTGCGCGTTCACGTCCGCTATTTGATCTGCCACGCCGGGTGCCGCGGAATTCGCGAGCGGTTGGGCGCTCAGCGAGCCGTCACCCGACTTGGATCGCGTAGCTGGCGGGGGTGCTGATACCGCCTGCCCGGCCTTGCGCGTCTCCAAGCCCGCCCACTCCTGAGTCTCAAGCACCGGCTGCCCAGCGTTGATCCGTTCCGTAGCTCTTCCGCTCAGAATCTGCGTTCCGCCTTGAAGGGCCATGTCGAGTGAGGCCGCGAAAGCTTCAACGGACCCAGTCCGCGCAGACGACTCGCGAGTCAAACCATTCATCACTGCCCGTTCGAGCTCCGCGCTGACCCCAGGCAACACCCAACTGATCCTCACCGGCTCGCTGGTTATCCGCTTCATCATGATCGATTGCTGATTGTCGCCATCAAACGGCAGCCGCCCGCTCAGCATCTCGTAGACTATGATTGCCAGACTGTAGATGTCCGATCTCGGATCGAGTTTTTCGCCAAGCAACTGCTCAGGTGACATATAGACCGGCGTTCCCAGCACAAATCCCGTCTTGGTCAGGTTTTCGGCGTTGTCCTCGGTGACCGTCTTCGCGATTCCGAAGTCCAGCACCTTTACGTAATCCAACGCCGCGCCTTTCCTGGTAATCATTATGTTGTCGGGTTTCAAGTCGCGATGGATGATCTCAAGCGCGTGAGCCGCGGAAAGCGCCTCGGCGATCTGGCTGGCGATATGAACGGCCCGCGCCGCCGGAAGCTTCCCCTCCTGGGAAAGCAACCGCGAAAGGGCCACTCCATCGATTAGCTCCATGGCCAGAAACAGCATGCCGTCGTCGCTCTGCCCGAAGTCGTAAATAGTGACCGCGTGCGCGCTGTCGATTCGGCTTGCCATTTTAGCTTCACGTTTGAAGCGAGCCACCGCGTTGTCGTTGCCCGGCGATAAATGGGTCAGCAGCTTGATTGCGCAGGTGCGGCCCATCTCGGTGTGCACCGCCTTATAGATTGCGCCCATGCCGCCTTCGCCGATCTTCTTATCGAGCCTGTAGCGTCCGGCAAGCAGGCGTCCAACCATCGGGTCGGTGGGTTGAGAACCCGCCAGCACCAGCGCACTTTGATCTTCCGGGCAGACTTGGAGGTGGTCGCCGTAGGTCTTGCTGCATAGTGGGCAAGTCTTCATCGGTTGAACCTGAGCCAACGATTGAGAGCCCTTTAAGCCTGGAGCTCCGCGCTCGTAAGGGCACCGTCCTCCAGCCGGATCATTCGCCGACCCAAGGCTCGAACCCGCCCATTGCCGTAGCACGATTGCTTAATTGAGACCCAACCTGCGTCCAAACGCCAGCAACTCGAACGCTATAACACGACATATGCTTTGTCAACGCTTTGGTCTTGCGAACCTCCTGAGACAAGCACTGTTGTCGTCGACTGAGATACTGGTACGGTCCGTCAGTGAGCGTCGCGATTGACAAGAGCGTACTTTGCGAGGTGGGGTGCCCGCTCGCAGCTTCGCTCAGGCGCGCCCGGAAGCTCATTACCCGATTCGGTAGCATCACTTCTTGTTGAAAACTTTCTCATGCGTGTGCTACTTTGGCGGCGAGTTGCGAGCGGCCCTGAAGATCGCGGTTTTGCCCAAGGTCACGGACAGACACAACTCGATTGAAGTTTCGGCAGTGGGAGCACTTGATCCTCACGTCATACCTGCAACCTACTAGCGTTTTCGCCAGGTTCAGCACGCTGCGCGTCGACTCCGCCGCCGGGCTAAGTAACCGGCGTGTGGGTTTCTTTTTTGCGATCCTGTTCATATGGAGGAGAGCTCTTAAGGGCTCGGTGCACCTTTGAGTGAAGAGATAGCCAGGATAGCTGGAACCGGACATGATCAGTCGCTGCCTGACAACGCCCTGGCGGACTGGTTGCGGGTCCAACGATCGCTCGCTGAAAAGCACAACATCGCCCTGACCACCCTCAGCCGCGACGGCGCAGCGATAGGCCGGATAGAAAACGATAACAGCATCTGCCGTTCGCTCCGTGTCTCGACCGAACACGCTTCGAAGTGCGCGGCCGAGTGCGGAAGAGCATTCAGCAACGCCAACGCGGCCGGCCGTGCTATCGAGTTTCGTTGTCATGCCGGACTCCAGTGTTTCGCGATACCCGTCGACCTCAACGACAAGCAACTCGTCATTCTCGGCGGGCGGGCGTTCACTTCCACTTCCGAATACTCCAGTTTCCTTGACCGGCACTCCGGCGTAGATCCGGTAGCGAGCGGCGAGTGTTTAAAGAGCGTGAAATTCGCCGACCCGCGCGGTCTTCGCGAAGCCGCCGACCTCATCGGCTCGGCTGCGGCACATCACCTTGGCAAAGCCTCGGGCCATTCGCGTACTGCCGAGACGGCCGCTGCTTCCAGTGATCTGGTTGATGCTCAGCGCGAGATAGTCCACCTGAAAGGTCAACTCGAGACTCGCAAGCAATCATTCAACCAGTTTTATGAGTTTCTCCGGAGCGTGGCATCGACGCTGGACTCTCAGCAGACCTACGACTCGGTGTTGGCGAAATTCAGTGAGATGATGGGAGCCGAACGGTGCTCGCTAATGATTCTGAACGAGGAATCGAGCGAGCTTGCCCTCGAAGCAGCTTTAGGAGCCGGGTTGGATAGGGCGATGCCGATCCGGGTGAAGCTTGGAGAGCCGATCGCCGGCGCGGTGCTGGCAAGCGGCGCCGCGATGCTGGTTCAGGACGCGGAGCTTGACTCGCGAGTGCCGCGGGCCAGACCCGGACGCTACAAGACCAGATCGTTCATCAGTTTTCCCATTGTGTTCGGTCCGCGCAAGGTTGGCGTGGTGAACCTGACCGACCGCGTCGGCGGCGTGCCATACGACAACGAGGACCTTGCGCTTCTCGAGCTGATGTCGCCGCATCTGGCGCTGATCATCGACCGAACGGAGTGGCATCGAAAAGCTGAAATGTTTCAGCGCATGTCGTTGACAGATCCGCTTACCGGGCTGCCGAATCGGCGTTACCTCGAAGAGAGGCTGTTCGAAGAAGTCGAACGTTCCAAGCGTCACAACACGCCGTTGTCGTTCATGATAATCGATGTCGATCATTTCAAGAGCTACAACGACATCTACGGGCACACCAATGCTGACCGGGTCTTGTCGCAGACGGCGTTGATACTGCGAGGTTCAATTCGCGCAATCGACATGTCCGCGCGGTTTGCCGGCGACGAGTTTTGCATCGTGCTGCCCGAGACCGAACCGGTGGACGCCGCGCGTATCGCCGAGCGGTTACGAATCGCTGTTAGCCAGACTGAGTATCACTCGGAGCAGGGTGAGATGATGGGGCGGGTCACGATAAGCGCGGGCATCTCTTCGTTTGGCCAGTCGCGGCAGAGCCCGCTTGCGATCATCGAAACTGCCGACCGCGCGCTGTATCAAGCGAAAACCCGCGGCCGCAATTGCGTCGCGATGTACGAAGACGGCGCGAACCTGGCCGCAGTTTCGAGGGCCGACGGCTGATGGAGATTTCCGGCGACAGGCGCATCCTGGGCCGACTGCGAACTGATGAGTTCGTGGGACGCGAAGCGGAGATGACGCGCATTCGCGACTTTGGAACCGGGGGGGACCGGCGCCGGCGACTCGCGATGCTGCGGGGACCAACCCGTGTTGGAAAGACCGAAATCCTTCGGAAGAGTTTCGATCACATATTCAGTCAATCGGGAGAAGTGGTTCCCACTTACTACGCGCTGAAGCCTGACTGCCTCAGTGCGCAAGCACTCGCCCGTAACTTCGTTGGGACCTTCCTCGCCCAGCTCATTGCGTTTCGGCAAAACGACCCGAGCCTGTTGCAGCTCGCCAGTGAGCCGATCGCTTTGATCGCTCGCTCGGCTGGCGCGGAGGACTACGTATGGGTCAAGGCTTACGCTGACGCGGTCCTGCAATCCGCTGATGCAGGCGACAGCACGGCTATGTTGCGATGCGCGCTGTCCGGGCCAACCCTGGCGGCGCAAGGAACAGGGTTTGTGCCCCTGGTGATGTTCGACGATGTGCACTTGCTCGCTTCGGGACGCACCGGCGAGACGGGCTCAGGCCCCGCGCGAGCCGCCGCCGAGCTTCGCTATGCCTTCTTCGAATCATTGAAGACCGGGTCGGCGTCCCCGGTTGCGCCCCGATACGTGTTGTGCGGCTTTGAGCGTCCGATGACTGAACTGTTGCCGCCCGATCAGGAATTGTTCAACTCACTTGAGATCATTCGGGTCGAGCCGGTCGGTCAAGAGCATCTGGAGACGTTCATTCGCGCGTTAGCCGCACAGAACCGCATCGAAACAAGCGACTCGGCAACAGAACTGATGATTCATCAGCTCAAGGGCGACTTGTTTTATACGCGTGCGGTGCTGGACGTAGCGGGTTCCGCGGCTGTTTCGTTGCGGACGTTCCTCGATTTCGAGCGGATCTACTCGGCGGAAGTCACCGGCGGGCGTATCGGTCACTTTCTCAGCGCGCTGATTCGAGACGCCGCGCCGGACCGGCGCTCGCGACGCGACGCTCTCGAAGTGCTGGCATGTATCTCAGACGCGGAGGAAGGCGCTCCGCTCGACGCGGTGATCGAGCGAATGGGTCTCGCAGCCGGTGATGCGGAAGAGTTGTGCGAACGGCTCCACGCGCGCGAGCTCTTGAATTTCGGCTACCGATTCGTCAGCGCTTCAACCGACCAGGTGCTGGCGGACTACGCGCGCCAGGCTTACCGAAGCGAGGTGCTGGGCGCGCTCAACCCGATCGTCGGATTCCCTCTGCTTGCAGAGAAGCTGAAGGATGCGCACCGGCTTATGATGGCTCGCTATGACCGGGGTTTTGAGACTCAGCTTGTGGAGACGCTGTCGCGGTTTGATTCGCAAGACGTGCCCGCGTCCTTGTTCAACGAAGCCGCGTACGAAAAACGTTGTCGTGGGATGAGCCGCGCGGACATTGCCCGCTCGCTTGATGAAGAAGAAGAGCGAGTCACATTGCCGCAACTCGTGGAGGTCGAAGACGCCGGTCGGGGCGAGCACGGCGGGATAAGCTGGCGATTGTTTCTGGCTGGGGGGTTCGAGACCGGGATCTACACTGAGTCGAACGAGACGTTATGGATCGCGGCGCTGATCAACTCAAAGGAGCCGCTCGACGTTGAAAGCCTCGGGCGCATTGATGAACGCATCGGGTTCGCGCTGCGAGGCAGGCACTCGAAGGCCATGCACATCGTTCGCTGGTACATTGGCAAGGAAGGCTTCTCGGCGGCGGCCAGTCAACGAATCGAGTCGGCGAAGGCCTTTCGCTCGACGTACGCGCAGTTGGAAACGTTGTCGGATTACATTTTGAAGCTCTCGGCGCCCGATGTTGCGGCCACTGCCGCAAGCGAGTTCGAGTTGATAATACCAATTGAAGACGAGGCCGAGCTGATAGCCGCGCGCACCGTCGAGCACATCGCTCGCACCGCTGCCTTCGGGCAAGAGGCGATCAACCAGATTAAGACCGCGGTAATCGAAGCTTGCATCAACGCAGCCGAGCACGGTCAGAGTCCCGACGGGAAGATCCATCAGAGGTTTGCAATTCACAAAGATCGGATTATGATCACGGTCTCGAACAAAGGTAGAATCTTCGGCTCCACCAACGGCCACCCAGGCCCGGTGGCAGGATCGCAACCGCAGGGAAGCCGAGGCCGCGGGTTGAACATCATCCGCTCGTTGATGGACGAGGTGCACTTCCAACGCACCGACGACGGCACGAGCCTGGTGATGACCAAGTTTCTCAAGCGCCCCTAGAATCACTAAGCAGGATCGACAGTAATCAGACACAAGCGGACGCTCGAAGCGGGAGCCCGCCTGCCGCTTTGCGTTTCTGACCAGAGCATATCTGCTTACGAGAGGATCAAAGTGAACAACACCGAAATCGGAACCAGGCTGGTCGATGGCGTAGCCGTGCTGTATCCCGGCCCGTACTTAAATCAGCTCAGGGGAGAGCGAATCGAGGATCGATGCCGGGAGCTCATGGCGACGGGCGTGCGAATGATCGTGATCAACCTTGGAGAGACCGAGCTTATCAACAGCATCGGCATCTCGATCTTGCTGGGCGTGATCGAAGCGGTCAACAACGCCCAGGGCAAGTTGATGCTCTCGGATCTCAGCGCGTCGAATCGCGAGCTCTTCGAGATGCTCGGGCTTATGTCGCACGCCGAGATAGAAGAGACCGAGGAGAGCGCCCTCGCTCGCCTCGGTCCACTCGCAGCCGCGCAGGCGTAGGAACGAAGTGCTGTTGGGCACCCTCACCAAATAAGGCAAACTATGGACCTCACCCTCAGAAAGATGCTTCACAACCTTGGAGCGCTTACCGATTTGAGCGCTCAGATCAGTTCGACCCAGAACTTTGAAGATGTCACTCGCGCGTCGTTGCACACGTTGCTGGGAACGCTTGCGATTCCCCGCGGCGCGATAGCGCGCTTCAGCGCGCGGCCTCGCCAACTAAAAGTCGTGGCTGCAAAAGGACTGGGCGGCGCGGTGGGAGAGAGGATCGCGCTGGGGCGCGACGAAGTCGAACGACTCGCCTCGGGCGCGCGCCCAATCGAACTGGCCGAAGAGCGAAACGGTCTCGCTCATTTTGTTCTGAGGAACAAGGGAGCGCTCGAGCGGCTGCGCGCGCGCGTCTGCGTTCCAATGATCGCGCGCGGAGAGCTGATGGGTCTGATCTTGCTCTCCGATAAGCTCACCCGCGAACCCTATGACGAAGAAGACATCGAGATCATCAGCGCGATCTCGCGGCATATCGCGATCGGGTTCTACAATCACCGCCTGTTGTTGTCGCTCAAACGGAAGGCGGACGAGAACCGCCGGCTTTACCGCGAGATGCGCCACATCTATCGCGACACCGTTCGCGCATTCGGGGCCGCAATCGACTTGAAGGACGCTTACACCAGCGGGCACTCGGACCGCGTCGCCAAATACGCGGAAGCAATCGCTCGCGAGATGGGACTGACCGGCCAGAGCCTCGAGTACGTCGGCGTAGCGGGCTACCTTCACGACATCGGGAAGATCACGGTGGATCGCGCGATCATCAACAACCCGCGCCCGCTGACCGACCGCGAATTCGGCGAGTTGAACAAACACGCGACGACCGGCTACGAGATTCTGGCAAACATCCGTCACCCGTGGGACGAGATCGCTTATATGACCAAATGTCATCACGAAAAAGTCGACGGCACGGGTTATCCACAGGGGCTTAGAGGCGACGAGATCCCGCTTGGTTCAAAGATCGTGACACTTGCCGACTCGTTCGACGCGATGATGACCGACCGGCCTTACCGGGCGCGGTTGCCGTTGGAGCGAGCGCTTGGGGAGATGCGCCGTCACACTTCGAAGCAGTTCGCGCCCGAAGTCGTTTCGGCGTTTTGCAGGTTGCTGCTGAAAGAGATTCAAGGAGTGGCACGCGAGCGAGTAATTATCCCGCTCATCGGCTTGAAGTTCGACCGCGAAGCGACGACCAATGAACTCGCTTCTATGATTGCCGAGTTTGACATCACTCGACCAAAATACCGATCCGCCGCGTCGTGAGCACCTGTATTCAGGTGCAATCCCACCAACGCTGTTGGTGGTGCGTTCATAGGACTCAGCCTACACAGGACGCTAAGAGTCCCGAATCCCACCAACGCATTTGGTGGGATTATCGGCTGAGAGACTTTTCACCTTTTCAGTGAAACTCATCACTGATTGGCCAACCCCAACGGGGTTGCGGCCCAGACCGGCACGTTGCTCGTTCAGATGTTTGTCGCATGACGTGAGGACTAACATCGAGTCGCAACCAAACGAATTGCGATCAGTCTGTTGCGATTCTGGCTCTTGACTGGTCTGTTCGGGACGCAACTCCGTTGGGGTTGCCACCGAATCGCTGGTCCCCACGGTAGCGGAGTACCGCAACCCTGGGCTGTTTGACGGAACCCCTTTGGGGGTTTCCTCGATCCGAATCCGGAACCCAGCCGACTCGCCCGTCCTGCTAATCGGCAAAGATGGCCCGGGCAAGACAACAACGACTAACCGCCGCGTTTGCGGTTGAGTTGATCGAGCGTCTGTTTCAACTGATCGAGCTTCTCTCCCGCTTCGCGGTGCTTGCCTGCGGCGGAAAGTCGCTCGTACTCTGACATCAACTGCACCGCTTGCTGCAAGAGCCGCTGACTCTCCACATCAGGCGGCGCTCCCTGAGGCGGAGGCTGGGTAGCGCGCTGCCCCGGCGGCAGCTGAGCTTGAGTCTGGCCTGGCGGCGCGCCCGGGCGCGGCGGCTGTTCAGCTTGCTTCGAACCCAGGCCCGGGAACAGCAACGCCAGCGCCTCATCAAAAGTCTTCGCCGCCGCAAGCCGGTCCTGAGTCGCAATCGCAACCTGCCTCAACTCGGGCAGCTTCGATGTGCTACCCGACGCCTGAAGATAAAACGCTTCAACGTAGATCAGCGAATCGGCTATCGGTATCACCAGCAAGTTCCCCCGCAGCAGCTCCGAGCCTTGCTGGTTCCAGAGTGTTATCTGACCCGAGAGCTGCGGGTCTTGATTGACACGCGCGCGAATCTGAGCCGGGCCGTTAATCGTTACGTTCTTTGGAAAGCTGAACACGAGCGTCTGCCCGTAGTTTGCTCCGTCGCTGCGCGCCGCAGCCCACCCGATCATGTTGCTGCGGCCCGGTCCGGCCGGCGTGAAAGGCAACACGCTGGCGAACTCGAGTGGTGCATCGTTCTCTCCCGGCAACTGCATCAACACGTGATAAGGCTGCATCGGCGCAGCCGCATCTGTCCCCCCTTGAGCTGTTGCTTCCGCGGTGGCGATCGCCCACACGTCTTCGTGATTGTAGAATGTCTGTGTGTTTGTCATGTGATACAGCGTGTAGACCCGCGCCTGCAGGTTCAACAACACGCTCGGGTATCGGACGTGCTCACGCAGATCCGCGGGCATCTCGCTCGCCGGCTGAAAGAGAGACGGGAAGATGGCTTGGTACGCCTTGATGATCGGATCCTCGGGTTGGTCGAAGACGTAGAGCCGAACGTCGCCTTCATAGGCATCCACGACAACCTTCACCGAGTTGCGCATGTAGTTGACCATGCGATTGCCCACCTGGTACTGCCTCGAATACGGATAGCGGTCGGACGAAGTATAAGCGTCGATCATCCAGTACAACTTGCCGTCGCCGCCTATCACTATGTATGGGTCGTCTTCCAGCGAGAGGAATGGAGCAATCGCGTGAACGCGTTCGATTATGTTGCGCCGCAAGAGCAGCCGGCTGTCCGACTCGATGTAGTTTGAGAACAGCAGGTTGGTTCCGTCACCAAGGTAAATGCTGAGCGCAAGCTTGCGCATCAAGCCGCCTACCGCGATCCCGGCATTTCCCTCGTAGGTCGTGTACGAGTCGGTGTCGTCCGGCGCCGGATAGCTGAACTCAGGCTGAGTCGCGCCTTGCGGCTTGGTGCGGACGTAAACGTGCAAGTTTGTCTTTTCGCCGAAGTATACCTCGGGACGAGTAACCTCCAGCTCGGGCACTTCGCTTTCGACCGGCATGTTCTTGAGCAGCAGGTGAGGTTGACCTTCGGGGGAGAACTCGTTGACCGAGTTCATAGTCACTCCATAGCCGTGGGTGTAGACCACGTGCTGGTTGATCCAATTCCGGGACTGCTCGGGCAGTTGCTCGGTGCTCAACTCCCGCGTCGTCAGCATTACTTGCTTGAGCTTGCCGTTTATCTTGTAGCGATCGACGTCGGGCTCGTTAAAATCATAATAAGTGCGAATCTCCTGAATCTGACTCAGGATCGCTCGAAGCGCGCGGCGGTCCCAAAGCCTCACGTTTTCGAGCGTTTCGCGATTGGCTTGAAGCTGCTCGACGCTTAACGTCTGACTGGGTTGAAAGGGCCGCTCTTCAAAGCGATCGATGGCGAACGCCTGTCGCGTCATCTTGATGTTGTGCTCGATAAACGGAGCTTCCTTGGCAAGCTCGTTTGGCTTGACCGAGAACGAGAAGACGATTTGCGGAATCAGTGCCAGGCCCAGCAACCACACACCTACGATCGCGACAACCAGCCAGACGATGACCCGAGCTTGCTTCAGGAAGAAAACGTTGACCGCGAGCACCACCGCGCTAAGCACTAACAAACCGACAATTATGTTCATCGCGGTCAAGCGGACGTTTGCGTCAGTGTAGTCTATTCCCGTGAAGAGGGGGTGTTGGCCCTGCAGTAAGTCGAAGCGACCCAGATAAGTGCTGATTGCGAGCGCGAGAGTCAGCAGCACTCCGGCCGCGCTCACCGCCACCGTCGATCGCCGGCGCGTAAATGACGAACCCTCGCCGCGCACTCGCTCCAGATACCAGACATAACCAGCGGAAGCAGCCACGGCGATGAACACCACTACCGCGATCGTCTGGAACCAATCCGACACCAGAACAAGCGCGGGAAGCCTGAACAGATAGAATCCAATGTCGTTGTTGAAGATCGGATCTGTCGCGCCGGCTTGCTGCGCGTTAAGATAGAGAGCGAACTGCGCCCACTGCTGGCTCATGCTAACGGCGGAAAGCAGCGCGACCGCAGCCGAAAGCACCCACACACCCGGCTTGTAGATCCACGGCAGAAAGTTGACGCCTCTGAGTTCTTCGACCGAAGCGATGTGAAGATGCGCCCGCTCGGTCAGCTCGGGAAACGCTCGGCTCAGCGGCACGAACGCCATACGCACAATCAAGAAGCTGAGGGCGAAAAAGGCGACGAACAGAATCGCGCCGAGCCGAAACTTGTACCAGTACGCAGTCGAGTAACCGACGGATGAAAACCAAAGCGCATCGACGTAGATATCAAGCAGCCGGGAACCAAACAGAACAATTGCGGCAACGAGGGCGGCGATGATGAACAACCCTCGTCTTCGCTTGCGGGGCTTCATGTCGATGAGCTTTGGGCCGAACAGGGGGTCGTCTTCCATAGCGCCAATCATAGAGACACACGCCCGCAAAGGCAAAAGATAACGCAGCGAGGTGCGCGCTGCGAAGAACGGACATTTCCGCGCTACCTCGTGCGTCTCGCCTCGCGCGTTTAGTCTGACCCGGTCTTTCGGAAACCCCGGGCGTGTCAGTGACTCAGCGTGCTATCCAGAAACTGAGCCACTCGTTCGATGTAGACTCTTGGGCGAGCCTGATAAGCGTGGGCGTGAATCTCCGACCCGGGGCCATCCACTACCAGAAGATCTTTCTTCGAGCTTGCGCAGGCGTTGAAGAGAGTTCGCGCGATCTCGGGCGGCATTCGGCGGTCGTTGGCCGCGGCGATGAACAAGATCGGGCGATCGCCGATTCGCCTTACCGCGTCGAGCGCGTCCAGCTTCGAAGCGTCGAAACCAGCTTTCCGCTCGAGGAAGAACTTGAACTCGTTCGCCATCGGAAACGCGGGGAGACGCAGAAACAACCGGACGTGATGATCGATCGTGTCGTCGAGGCTAAGGAATGAGCTGTCCGCGATCACCGCTGCGACGTCGGGAGTTTCCGCGGCCGCGAGCAACGCCGCCGCCGCTCCCATGGAAATGCCGAACAACACGATGCGGTCCTGCGTTCGCACCTCCTCGCGCAGGAACTTGACGGCGGCTTCCGCGTCCAGCCGTTCCCAGTAGCCCATGCTCACACGCGCCTTGCCGCTCTCGCCATGACTCCGCGCGTCGCAAACCAGCGCGCCGTACCCCAGCTTCCAAAGATCAATCGCGCGTTCGAGAAGCTCACGGCGTGAGCGAAACAGCCCGTGCGAATAGACGATCGTGGTGTGCTTGTCGCGACTCGGTAGAAGCCATCCGCTGATTCTCACTCCATCCGAAGTGTGGAACTCGACGTCTTCGAACTGCGCGCCGAAATCTGCCGGTGTCGAGGTAAGCTGCCGATCCATCGGCCGCGTGCCCGCGTTTGTGACAACGGACGAGAACCAGTAAGGGAAGACGCCGAAAACCAGAACCGCGACAACGATCAGGAGCGTGATTACCACGCGCTTGAGTATCCGCAGCCAACGGCGGGGTCGTTTGCGAGTTGGTTCGCCGCTCGCATTAGAACCAGGTTCACTCACGAGGTTTCTCCTTCCCGCCCAAGCCCGGCCGGCTGGTGGTCGTGGCCTGATCGGTCCGCGGCCGACTCTTTCATAATAAAGATGCAAACCGCCGCGCCCAGCGTGACAACGCCGCTGAACATTCCGACCGCTACGTAGCCAAATTTGTTGTATAGCAAGCCGCTCACAGCCGCCGAGACCGCGATGCCGATTTGTGAGGCGGTGTTGCGGACCGCTACGAACGCGCCTTGCACACGCGACGGCACAAGCTGAGTCGCGAGCGCTTGCAGAGGCCCCTGGCGAAACGCAAAGGCGAGGCTTGCGGTCAGAAAGCTCGCGAACAGCGCGACTCCCCAACCGAGCCGCGGGATCAAGAAGAGCATCGAAGCGAGCACGATGGTGCTCGCTATCGAGAGCATCTGCTTGCCGAAGCGGTCGGCGACCGGACCCGCCGCAAGCGCGCCGATCAACGAAGCCACGCCGACGATGATAAAGAAAAAGCCGACCTCGCGAGTCTTCAACCCGAGGCTCTTCTGAAGCCACGAGCCTAGATAAGAGAAGAAGCCGACAAACCCCGCCGAAACCAAAAACGCCGCAACGATTCCGGCGACTCGCTCGCGGGTTTCGATTACGATGCGGATGTTGTCGAACCTGCGAGCTACTCCTGTCGAAAGGTCTTCTTGAATCAAGTGCCGGTCTTCGGGCAACAGAAACAGGACCAGCGCGAAGGCCACAATCGCCAGTGCACCGAAAAACGCGAAGCTCGTGCGCCAGCCCAGCCACTGCGCCAGCACCGACGCGACGGGCACCCCGACAACGAGCGCGGCGAAGTAGCCGGCTTGCACAACGCTCATCGCCGTGCCACGACGGTTATATGGAAAGAAGTTCGCTACGTAAGCGATCGAGCAAGTGGAGAAGGTTCCGGAGGCAAGCCCCGTGAACACGCGGGTCGCTGCCAACAACCGCGCGTCGCGTATCAAGAAGACCGACAGCAGCGAAAGACAAAACAGGATGCACGCCAGCAGCAGGAAGTTTCTTCGACCAAACTTGTCGGAGAGCGGACCAACCAACAAAGCAGCGCTAGCCGCCGCAAGCGCGTAAGCCGGGATCATCAGACCTCCGACCCGGCCTACGTCCAGATTGAACTCGCCTGCGATCAGTGGAAGAAGCGGCGAGACCATCTGGTTGTCGCTGTTGCCGAGAAAAAAGATGAGGAAGAGGATGGCCATCACGACGCCAGCTCGCGCGGGAACGCTCGCGGCTTTCGCAGAGGCTTGTCCGGTTCGTGACGCTGGCATTCGTTCCTTACGACTCGACCGATGCTAGAGGAGCGCGCGCGGGTGTGTCAATGAGTGGGGGGGTCGCATGATTTGATCGGTTTACTCGATAGCGCGCCCGATCGCTTCTTCACCGCCGAGACTCACTGGCTCGGAGGCGACGCCGAGAAGAGCCTCAGCGCAAGCTCCGCGTCTCTGCGTCACGGACGGGAAACGATCTCGATCACTGCCCCACTATCCGATGTAGACGCCGATCTCGACGCCGCTTAGAAAGACTCGATTAGCGTGCTAGAATCGTGCCCGCCGATGAAGCTGACGATACTTGGGTCGGGCACCGGAGTGCCGAATGGCGAGCGAAACTCCGCCGGTTATTTTGTCGAGACGGCGGACGCGCGGGTGATGATGGACTGCGGAGCCGGAACTGTGCACGCCCTCGCGCGCTACGCCTTGCCTTGGGAGCGGATGACGCATTTGTTCGTAAGCCACTTCCACGTGGACCACATCGGCGAGCTGGCGTCACTCTTTTTTGCTTTTCGTCACGGTTTGCGAACCGCACGGACCGAACCGTTGACCGTGCTGGGTCCGCGAGGTCTCGACCAGGTAACAACCGGGCTCAAGCAGGCATTCGGTTCGACTTTGTTTGACACCAGATTTCCAGTCCAGCTCCGAATACTGGCGCCGGGCGAGCGGGTCGCCCTTGGACCCGATACTATTCTCTCGGTGGCGAAGACGCCCCACACCGACGAGAGCCTGGCGGTGAGGATCGACAGCGGCGGCGGGTCGGTTTGCTACACCGGCGACACAGGCTACACCGAAGAGTTGGCCGACTTCTTCAGCGAGACCGATGTGCTGATTTCAGAATGTTCGTTTCGGACGCGACGGAAGGGTGTTGCTCACCTGTCGATTGAAGACGCGGCGAGAATAGCGGCGCAAGCCAACGCGGCGCGCCTTGTTGCCACTCACTTCTACTTCGACGTAAATGAAGACGCGCTCAAGCGCGAGCTTCAACAAGGCTACGGTGGCGAAGTGTTGATCGGACGAGACGGTATGAGCATAGTGTTTTAGCAGCCCTGGCGGGCAAAGGGGAGGCACCGCGGCAATGGAACCTCAGTTCAACACGAGAAAGGTGGCGAAGATGAGAAAGACACGGCATTCGACAAAACTGGTGGGCGGGCTTGCGTTCATCATTTTCGCGTCCATATTTTTTCCTGCGCTTTCATCGGCGCAACAGCCGGCGCTACAGAGCGCCCGCCGCGACGCCCACGTCATAATGATCTCGATAGATGGATTGATCCCTGACTACTACACTCAACCGTCGCGGCTCGGTCTTCGCGTGCCAAATCTTACAAGGATGAAACTCGGCGGCGCTTACGCGGACGGCGTCGAAGGCGTCTTTCCGTCGGTCACCTACCCCTCTCACACGACGCTGATCACCGGGGTTAGGCCGGCGGCACATGGCATCATTCAGAATCGCGTCTTCGAAGCTCCGACCGCGCCCAAGACGGGAGAGTGGTACTGGTTCTCCGAAGCACTGAAGTCCGAAACGCTCTGGTCGATCGCCAGGAAAGCGGGGCTTGTCACCGCAAACGTGGGCTGGCCGGTGACCGCCGGGGCGGACATCGACTACAGCGTGCCCGAGATCAAGGATCCCAGCGAGAATCCGTCAGGCGATAGGTCGAGAAAGCGAACGTTGCAATATTCAACGTCGGGCCTGATCGAGAAAGCGCTTGCCGCCGGGGCGGGTGGCGATAACTCGATCGACGGCCGGCGCGCCGCGATAAGCGAATACATCATCGCCAACCACAAACCAAACTTGATGCTCATCCATTTTATCGAACTGGACGGCGCGCATCACAAGAACGGCCCACGAAGCGCCGCCGCTCTTCCATTTGTCGAACGGATGGATGAGTACATCGGCCGCGTCATCGAAGCCGTTCGCAAGGCCGGCATTCTTGATCGGACGACGTTCTTTCTCGTGTCGGATCACGGCTTTGCCGAGGTGACCAGGAAATACGAGCCGGGCGTCGTGTTGGTCAAAGAAAAGTTGATAGCGCTCGACGGAGATGGAAAGCCGACGGAGTGGAAAGCGGCGGTTTGGTCCGCCAGCGGCTCCTGCGCGATCGTCCTCAGGGACCCGAACGACAAGGAAACGGCCGCGAAGGTCACGACCTTATTCACAAAGATCGCAGCGGCCGAGAAGAGCCCGATCGGTCGTATCCTCAACCAAGCTGATCTCAAGAAGCTTGGCGCAATTCCAAACGCTGTTTTGATGCTTGACGCCGCGCCGGGCTATGCGTTTGACGACGCGCTGACCGGACCCGAAACGCACGACTCGAAGGATTATCGCGGCACTCACGGCCAGTTACCGTCGCGAGCCGATATGCGTTCGGCGTTGATCGTGTATGGTGCGGCGGCGCGCGCAGGCGCGCGAATGTCTGTCGCTCGAATGGTGGATATCGGTCCGACGGCAGCGGCTGTGCTGGGACTGACCTTCTCAGAAGTTGAGGGGCTGCCGATCTCGGAGATATTGAAGCCCGGCGTCGTTCCGCCTCGAACAAGACCGAAGCAGCGCTCCAGGAAACCACAGGGCGAACAACGCCCGGCGCGGTGAGTGTTGAGTCCTGACTCTCGGCTCCCGATCGACGCACCACTCAGCATTCCGGACTCAGCACTCAGAACTGAATACCGGGAGCCGGCCACTTTGTTGAAGCCGGGTAGTGCCGGTGCTATGATCGAGGCCGAGGGTGTTAGTCCGATGGGTTTCCGCGGCAGTAGTAAGTGGTCAGTGATCGGTCGTCGGTTAGCTAACACGTGGATCATACCGATTTTCCTCCTATCAACTCTTGCGCTGGCCCAGTCTTCGCGCTCGAATGACGACACCAAGCAGAACGCGGCGGCTGCGTTTGAGGAAGGGCAGAGTGCGCAACAGCGCGGCGAGCTGAATCTGGCGGTCAAGCATTATACGAACGCGATCTCGGCCGACCCTTCGTTGTTTCAGGCTCACTACCAGCGAGCGACCGCGTTTATTGCACTCGGGCGCGAAGCTGACGCCGAAGCGGATCTAAAACGAGTTATCGAGCTTGATCAGAACTTCGCTCGGGCGCATCGAGCACTCGGGCAGCTCTTGCTGGATCGCGGAATCACCGAGGACGCCCAGCGCGAGTTGGCGCGGGCCATAGACCTGGATCCGGCTCTGCCGGGAGTTCGAATTCTCTACGCGAGCGCGCTGATCAAAAGCGGTCAACCGGCGCGCGCGCTGGAACATCTTCAAGTTGCGATCGCACGCGGTGAGGATGTTGCGCTGTGCTATGCCCTGCTTGGCGTCGTTCACGAGCGGTTGGGTAAGTCCGAAGACGCCTTCGCCGCGTACTCGCGCGCTATCGAGCTAGACCCCGCGAACGCAACGGCACGAGAAGGCCGCGGCCGCGGGTTTGAAAAACGAGGGGAGTTTTCGAAGGCGATCGAAGACCTATCCGCGGCTTACCGCTCACAGCCTTCATCCGACCTCGCGTTGGCACTCGCGCAGGTTCATACGCGAGCCGGGCAGCTGCAAGCCGCCATTCAGCTCTATCGTGGCTTGATCAGGGACAAGCCGGAGGAATTGGCGCTGCGAGCCGAAATGGCGCGGCTTATGTACGAGAACGGCCAGACCGAAGAAGCAGCGCGGGAGATCACTGCGGTTGTTACGGCGCGACCACGCGATTCAAAGCTGCTGGCGATCGCCGGAGACATCTACTTTAAGGACAAGCCCGACGCAGCCGCGACGTTCTACCGTCGAGCCCTCGAAGCCAATGCGAACGACAATCACGTGCGTGCCCAGCTTGGGGCGTCGCTGGTCCGCTCGATGCAGTATCAAGAGGCGCTGCCGATTCTGAGCGCCGCGATCGCTCGCGAAGCGGGCAACTACGCCGCGCACGCGAGTCTGGCGACCGCGTTGTTCAAGCTGAAGCAATACCCCGAAGCAGCGCGCGAGTTCGTCTGGCTCATTCGCACTCGGCCCGAGATCGCCGCCAGCTATTACTTTCTGGCAAACTCGTTCGAACACCTCGGGGACTGCGAACAAGCGCTTCGCTGTTACCAGGAATACGTGCGGCGGGCCGACCCAGTAGTCAACGAGTCCGAAGTCGACGAAGCAAAGCTTCGCGTCGCTCAGCTCCAGCGATTGGCGAAGGAAGGGAAATGCAAATCGCCGAGCAAGTCAAGAGCAAGATGATCCGAATTGCCAGCAGTCTTAGGCCGGTGAAATCACGCTTGGCCTGGATCAGACTCGCGCAGACGGGCCGGATGCTTTGTCTGATTTGTGTTTTGCCGATCGCGTCCGCGGCTGCTCAAGACTTGCCGCCGCCTCCAATTCCCGTCGACCCGACGCCCCTCGTAGACTTGCTTTCCGCGATTGAGAAGTCTCAACTCGATGAAGCGCGACGCCGCAAGAAGGAGGTAGATTCCTTAATCAATGTCGGCGAGTCTCATCTTGAGATGGCTCGGTCCTCGATCAAGAACGGCGACCATCGAACATCCGAGCGCGAGCTGGACATCTACAACAAGGCGATGAGCGAGGCTATGAAGGTGATGGTTGCGCAGCGCGACGGCCAGCGGGGCCTGGCGAAGAAGATCGAGCAGAAGCTATACCGGCAAATCAAGACGCTCGAGGCTGTCGAGCTTATGTTTCCAGTCGACCGCCAACAGTTTGCCACTGCCGCGCTCAAGCTCGCTAAGCAACTTCGGGTTCAAGCGTTAAACGCGGCCTTTGCTTCGGGTGAGACGTTGAAGGACCCCGAAGAACAGGAGAAGCGAAAGACGGGCACGCCGATCGAGGACGGTTCAGCCGCCATCGAGAAACGACTCGAGCCAGGGGAGACGATTCGCAGGATTGGCTGGCGCTTCGGAGGGTCCGGAGGTCGAGTGCGGCTCGTCGACCACGCTGCTGCCGCTGAGCGTTTCCGGTCCACCCAGGCGCCCGGCGACTACTTGACCGAGGAAGAAGACGACAAGGTACGTGAAGCCCAAGCCGCCGACACGCGAGCGAAGGTCCTGATGAAGATTGCTGACCGCAGGATTAACCTGATCACCGGAGTTGCTCCGCCGCCCGCCGAAAAGTCAGCCGGCAGAAAAAGCGAGAAAAAGGCTGAAGAAGAGGAGCGCGAGTGGGGAGTTCTCAAAACAACGAGCAGAGCGGATTTGTTGAAGCACTATGCGCGCGCGGTCGAAGAATGCATGGCGAAGATCGAGGACGCTTACGAGAGAAACCCGAAGAGCAAGGAGTTGCCGAAAGCGCTTGCGACTCTTCGCGAAGCAACCGACCGCCACTTGCAAGCGCTGAAGTCGCTGGTGGGTCAGGTAACAGACGAAGTTGAAAGGAGGGCGTTGGGCGATGCGATCGAGCAGGCGGAGCTTGCGAACAAAGGCGCCCGCGAAGGAATCAAGCCAAACTGAAAAGCCCGGCCTCTCGCCCTTTCTGGATGATCCCTCCGGTTTCGTTTTTGTACGTTATGAGGCACCAGAAAACTCCTGTGAGAACAACTATTCTCATCTCGTTCCTTCTTCTCCTTGCGCGCACGCTCGCCGGAGCGTCGGCGCAAGACGCTGCCGGTCCGATCGGCACAACAGAGGTCAATCGCCAGGGCATTGCTTTCTCAGTCGCCGAAGAAACGCGCAGTGAGCTGGGACGGGCAGGCGCCCGTTCGTGCCTGCTCGACGCAAGCGACCGCGCTCCAAGGAAGGGAGCCTCTTCGCTTGTCTCTGATCCTCAGATCCTTGACGAGGAAGCAAAGGCGGGTGCGCAAGCCGACGCCGCCGCCACGTTGCCCTTGTTGGAACAGGCGCGCATACACGCCTTGCAGTTTGCTGAAGAGCTTCCGAACTTCATGGTCACCCAGACGGTCACCCGATACTTGCAAACTCCAGACACAAGGAACTGGCAGCTTCAGGACAAACTTGAAGTTGAACTGAGCTATCGAATCGGCAAGGGCGAAGTGTTCAAGCTGCTTCGCATCAACGGTGCGAGGACCAACCAATCGTATGAGGAGCTGGGAGGATCGACATCGACCGGAGAGTTCGGCTCCACACTCGCTATGCTGTTTTGGCCCGAGACCAGAACGGAATTCAGGGAGGTGAAGCGCGAAACATTTCGCGGCAGGCCCACGATTGTATTTGACTTCAAGGTGCGGCGGGCAAATTCGAAGTCAGAACTCCGCGACAAGCCCAGCGGGCAAAAAACGGTAGCCGGCTACAGCGGCAGCGTGTGGATCGACATTGAAAGCAAGCGCGTGCTGCGCATGGAAGATTCAGCGGATGAGATTCCGGCTGGTTTCCCGGTGAGCCTATCCGAGAATGCGATCGAGTACGATTGGGCCACGATTGCCGGCGAGCGATATCTGCTGCCCGTCCGGGCGGAGGTCCTTATGGGACGCGACAGCCTAAAGGTCTACACGCGAAATGTTATCGAATTCCGAGACTATCGGAAGTTTGAAGGAACGATAAAGCTGGATCCAAACTAACGTGGTCACTAAGGAGGAACGACTTTCCAGTCGCGCGATTGCTTTGCGAACCCGGCTAGCCTCGTAAGATCGAATGATTCACCGGGTGGGACTCCATTGTGGTAGCTTGATAAAGAAGCCTCCTCGCAGATTGCCTGAATAATTCTGATCCTTCCCGAGGAGGCGTCCTTCGAAATCGTGATCGACTCGATGCTAGCTGTGAAACCGCTCGACGCTTTACGACGTCGGAGGAAGCTTTCGCTTGAACTCGAATCCCGGCGACACCTGGCCTGACTTCGGAATCCGCACTTCGATCATCACGCGTTTTCGTATCGGCACACGCTTGTGCAGCTTCTTGTCCAGGCTTGAGACTTTCTTGCTCGTCCCCTTTCCGGTGGAGAACTTCTCCTCGAAGCGAATCTTTTTGAGTTTCGTTCCGTCAACCCATATCTCGGTCTCGCCGTTGCGGAAGAACCGTCCGCTCAACCGAAGCTCGGGTTTGCTCCCCTCGATGTACTCGACCCCGGTGATTATCGGCAAGGGCCAGACGTCAAACTTGCCGTTAGAGAGCGCTGAAGCGGAGTTGCCGGAACCATCCATGACCGTCACCCGGGCCCTCGCCCGCTCAGTCTGCAAGTCGATGGGTATCTGCCAATCAAAACTCTGAACATCGCCGCTGGCGGGACCGAGTGTCGACCCGATGGGCTCGAACGTTCCGCCGTTATCGGTCGAAATCTCAATCACCCGCTGAATCACCCCAACGTTGTCCGACTCTCTCCATTTGATCGGCATGAGCGTTCCGCCGCCAGCACTTGCGTGCGTGTTCGGAGATAGCAGCACGACGCTTGGAGGTGTGTTGTCGGGCGGTCCGATCAGCACTTCGAAAGGAGTGACGTTTACAGACGAAACCGGGAGGTTCACACCGTCCAGCGCACTGACTCGAATCCTGGCATTGCCAGTTGGGATCGAAGGTATTCGCCAATCAAAGCTTCGTGGCGCCGCACCGAGATTGGCAATGACACTGAAGTTGACACCATCGGCGGAGAACTCCACCTTTTGACCGGTGATGCTGTTGTCGTCGGCCGCCTCCCAGAGTATCCGTGTGAAGCTGCCTGCCATCAGGTGCTCGCCTCCGGCAGGAAAAAGAAGGTTGACCGACGGCGGCGAGTCTACGTTGCCGCCTCCTCCAACGCCGTCAGTGACGTTGTAGACAACGAGCGCAAAGTCCTGATCGGTAAGGTCGCCGTTGCCCGGCACACCGTCTCCCACGATGTTCGCTGCAACTATGCGAATGGTGAAATCTCCGGAGACACCGTCCGGCGCCCAAACCGACTCGACGTTGTTGAGCTTGTCCGCGGGTCCTCCCGGAGTCGAGACATTCGCCGAGAAGATATTTCCGATATAGGTTTGCCCACCCACATCGACTTGCAAATCCAGATCGTTTACCGCCGGATTAGCCAGCGGGTTTCCGGGCGCATCAGTCCAGACGAGCGTGACTCGGAAAGGCTTGCTCGGATCGGCTACATGACCCGTCAGTGTTATGACCTGACCGGTGTCCGAGAACGACTTGTCCTGATCGATCAGCAGCCGCGGCACGCCGTCGAAGGCGCGGCTGACGTTAACCAGTCCCCAACCTTGGTTTCGTCCAGGAAGACTGTCGCCGGCCCCCTCGCCAGTCAGGTATGTACTCGAATTGGTCAGAAGACCCTTGATCATCGCCGGACTGGGCGGATGTCCTACAGCCTGTTGGAAGAACTGGCGAACAAGGGCGGCAGACCCTGCAACTGCGGGCGCTGCGTGGCTCGTGCCGGACGACCAGGTGTAAAGCGTTTGACTGGGCGGAAAGAATGCAGGGCCGCAGATTCCGCTGGCGTTGAAGAAGGAGGACTGAGATCGCGCGGCCTGAATATGAGTGCCCGGCGCAACGATGTCAGGTTTGGAGCGGCCATCTCCCGCCGGACCGCCTGAAGAAAAGCCGATGATCGAACGGATATCGTCCGCGCCGGAGGTGTCTATGCGACATCCATCCATGCCTGGTCGAAGGTTCTCGCTAGCGCCAACCATGATTATGTTCTTGCCGTTACCTGGTGAAGATAGCTGCCCTCCCGCGCCATGGTTGCCAGACGAGAATACGACCGTCATTTCCTGGTTGCCGTCGACCCCCGATTGTGCGTCTCTCACCATCTTGTCGTAAAGCTGACAGTCGGCTGTGTAGTTATTGTCGTAGGCCCCCCAACTATTGCTCGATACCCGCACTCCGTCGCGATACATCATATCCAGCATGTCCGTAAATGACGGGTTGGTGAATTGGGGGTTGAATATTTTAGTCACGCCGAGCTTCACAAACGGGTGAACGCCAATCCCGATGTTGTAGCCGTCGGCATCCGCAAAGGGGAAACCAGTCCCGATGTTGTAACCGCCGACGATCGCAGCATTGAGAGTGCCGTGCCCAGCATCATCCTGAGGCAGTCCATCCTCCTCGACGGCGCCAACGTTTCGCGCGTACTCGACCCGCGCGGCTCCGGCCACATTCAGGAAGTCCTTATGAATCACCTCGGGGTCGAGTATGCCCTGATCGATCCCGGTATCCGAAATGTCGACGATGAAGTCAGGCGTGCTCGCGAGTCCCTTCGTCTGAAGCCAGCCGAGATAACCCGGCGCGCCAAGAGTGAAGGACGCGTCATACGCACCGGCAACTATCAGTGACTGCTTCTCATCGAGCAGCTGCGGCGCGGTCCACTGCTCGATCCAGACGACGTTGCTCATACGCGCAATTTCTGCCAGCTTGCGCGCCGGAACTCGTATGCGAACGTTGGTGTAGTTCAAGACTTCAGTTGGCTGGCCGGCTAGCGACCCTGAAGACCATCTAACGAGGTCTTGAATCTCGTTCCGGGTGTGCCGGCCGGTCGCGAGCTGAACAGTGGCGGAGATCTGCTGGTCCGAGTCGAGCGAGATTTCCGGCGCAATCTTGTAAGCGGGCTTGTAGGATCCGGTCCACTGAATAAAGCTTCGCGATGCTGCCTTGAGCGTGTTTATCCGTGCGATGCCATAGGCGCTTGCGCGAACCAGATATGCATTGTTGGGAACGTAGGACAATATCTCGGAAGACGAGCGTAGCTCGTTCAGCCACTGCTTCTTGACCGGGCCGATCATCTGCACGAGATAGAGTTGTTCTTCGGCGCCTTCAGCATTGCCGAGATAGTTCAACGAGGAGGGTTCGGCTTCTGTCGTGTCGAATGCGCCGGCACGCAGCAGCAGCACATTCATGTCGTCGCGCACGGATGAGCCCAAAGCTGAGACGGTCAACCGATTGGCGGATTCCGATGGCGCTTCGAGAAGTGCGAAAGCCCCGTAGTCTTCGAGGATCGATCCGCCTTCAGCCAGGATCGAATCGCGCAGCTCATGATCCCTGGCCTGCACGATCACTTTGTGAACGTGGGACGAGGGACTGCGATAGGACGCATCGAGGATCAGACCGCCGGCGCGCTGTATCGAATCGCTATGTGCCGGGAATCGTCCGGCTGACAAAATTGCAAGAATGAATATCGCTACTGAGATTAGATG
>JBASRN010000161.1:0-2202 GCA_049273855.1 Blastocatellia bacterium | reverse complement strand
AGCGTACGGCAGTTCACCGCCCGGGAAGCTTGAAAACCGACGATGTGGTCGACTTTGTCAGCAGCCTGCTAGCGGACGCAAGAGCCGCTAACCCCTTTCGTTTACCCAGGAATCACCCAGGAATCGGTTAAGCGCGCCCTAAGTTTGCGAGGCATCGGCCTCTGGTTCAATAACACTTTCCAATGAGGCGGATGACCGTCTTCTAAACTAGGCCCCTCTCAGCTAAAATGCCCCAGGTAGCGGTGACTTCACGACCAGCGAAGGCTGCCGGGGGACGGGCTGAGACCACCTAAAATGACCCAGCTCAGCCTTGTTCTCGACGGAGCGGGTGAATTGGTCGGCAGGCCTGGCAGAGGGTCCGCGGCACAGCGGTTCAGCGTAATCCTAGTCGAGGACAATGCGGCGCGATCCGAGCGCCGCGTGCTGGTTGGCATCGCCTCCCGTCGTTCTCGTCCTGAAGTAACCGTCCGAGTCCACCGCATTCGGGGGGCACGAGCGGCGGTGATCGCCGAGAAGTCCTATCGTGCAGGGCAGCTCCCGAATAGCGCACGGCAGGGCGGACGGTCGACGGTGGCGCTCGAACTACTCGACCGCCTTCGCCTTCGACGAAAACGAACGGTTCTTGTAGCGGGTCCTACGTACGGATCAAATCCATGCTTTGTTGGTTAGTTCACTCGTTCCTCGACTTGAACGGCAGACAAGACTGACCGAGGCTATTTCTGTCGAAACGATGGAAACAGTAAGACCAATGGTGCGGCCTATAGCAGAGTCCACGTCAGTCGGGGTTTCGCAAGGGTTCCCGCGAGGCCGGGCTCAAGGACTTCCGATTTCATGACCTTCGGCACCACGGAGCGACGATTGGAGTGCTCCACTCGCGAGGCTGGTGTACGTGTGTACGTCGCCAACCCCACGTACACCGCGACGTACACCAGGAGAAGTGTATGCAGGATCAACTACTTCTCTCTCTAAATGTATGTTGTGTATGTAGTAGAGGGACGCGATGTTGTTCTTTGTGTGGAAGATAGTCCTACGGAGATCCCCGATGAATGAAGTAATCGAACGCATTTACCGCAGCGGGCATGTAGAGGATGCTCAAGGCAACGTCTATCGGCTCGTCTCCTCCGTAACTTACGAGGTCGGTATTGTGCTCCACCAGCTGGTTCGTGCGCTGAAGCCTTCCCGGACAGTCGAGGTGGGAATGGCCTACGGGCTTTCAACGCTCTTCATCTGCCAAGCACTCCGCGACAATGGCAGCGGCCATCACACAGCGATCGATCCCTTACAGGAGGCAAGATTTAAAACCATCGGTTTGCTTAACATGGAGCGCGCGAGCCTCAGGTATCTGCTGCGCTTCTATCAAGCACCTTCGGACGAAGTGCTGCCTCAGCTTCGCGTTCAGAACGAGCGGTTTGACTTCGCCTTTATCGACGGCAACCATCGGTTCGACTATACCCTCGTAGACTTCTTCTACCTTGACAAGCTGCTGGATATCGGAGGCCACATCGCTTTGGATGACCTCTGGATACCCTCGGTGCGAAAGGTCGCCTCGTTCATCCTAAAGAACATGCCGTATGAGCTGGTGCGGCCGCCCTCGACGCGTAAGACGCCAGCCTGGAAGTGGGGGCTCAGAGTCGGGCGGCGCATACTGCAAAATCCGCTGGGGCGAGACTGGGCGCTTAAGTGTGTCCCCGAGAATATAGCCGTGTTCAAGAAAATATCCGCCGATCAGAAAGCGTGGAGGCACGATCGGGCATTCTGAAATCTAACCTTCGATCGGCGGTACGCTTACATAATGCGACCCCTTCGGTATTCCATCAACGTCACACTGGACGGGTGCTGCGATCATCGTGCAATTTCCGCGGACGAAGACTTACATCGTCACGCGGTGGAAAACCTCGACCAGGCCGATGCTCTCCTCTTTGGCCGGGTGACTTACGATATGATGGAGGCAGCGTTTCGGCCGCCGGCGCACACGGGGCCTGATTGGATGGAACCCTTCGCCCGGACGATCGACGCGGCAAAGAAGTACGTCGTGTCGAGCACCCTGGACCGGGTAGATTGGAACGCGGAGCTCGTGCGCGGGGATCTGGGGAAGGCCGTTGAGCAGCTCAAGCAGGAGCCGGGTAAAGGACTGTTCGTGGGAGGTGTGAAGCTCCCGCAGGCGTTGGCGGAACTGGGGTTGATCGATGAATACGAGTTCGT
>JBASRN010000159.1:0-7586 GCA_049273855.1 Blastocatellia bacterium | reverse complement strand
GTTCAAGCTCGAGCGGATTAAGTAGCTGCCAAGCGGAGAAAGGGCGAAAGGGAAGAGGAGAAGAGGGGAAGAGGAGAGGAGGCGAAAAGGGTCCCCTCTTCCTCCTCTTCTCCTCTTCCCCTCCTCTCGCCAGTTCATTGTGCGTTCTGGTCGTACTGCATCGCACCGGCAACATTGCCCTCTGAGTCTTCAAAAAAGACCAGAGTGCCAACGCCGACGATGGTGCTCTTCGCCATAACGATCCTGCCTCCATTGGCCTGAATCGCCGCGATCGTTTCGTCAATCGACGCGACCGAGAGCGTGCACTCATACGTGTTGATCCGCTGTCCCGGGATCAACTCCCTTCGACCCTGGAGCGATCCAATAACCGGCAGTGCCTGGGTGTCCCCTGTGTTGACCATGTAAAAATCGGGCGGACCCCACGCCTCGAATTTCCACCCAAACACCCTTTCATAAAACTCACGAGCGCGAGCAACATTGTCAGCGTTTATTGAAAAGTGCGCCACGTACGCCATTTGTGTGACCCTCCTTTTGAGTCGAACCGTTTCGAATGATGAACCGCCCGCAGCATAATCGTTTTAGCGTCTTGAAGGCTTGCTGTATAGTGCCAATCGATGTCTCAAATGCGACAGAGTTTCTTAAGGAAGAAAGGACCCGATGGCGCGGTGCTTGTGCGCACCTATCCCGTCACTTTTCCGAACGGCTATCGAAGCAGGCCGCACGCGCACGAGTGGGACCAGCTCACGTATGCGGCGCATGGGGTCCTAACGGTTCACACCGCGAAGGGTATCTGGGTTGTTCCGCCGCATCGCGCCGTTTGGGTGCCGGCCGGTATCGAGCACACCGAAGAGATGTCTGGCTGCGTGGCGGCTCGCTCGCTCTTCTTTGTATCCGGCCTCTCACAGGCGCTGCCGAGAGATTGCAGCACGGTAAACGTGACGCCATTGCTGCGCGAGCTTATTCTACATGCGACTCGTTTAGGGGTGCTGGACGCAGAGCTGCCCAAGCAAGCCCGGCTTATCGGAGTTATTCTTGATCAGCTTGAGGCGCTTCGGGCTGTACCCTTTCAGTTGCCTGCTCCGCGCGATCTGCGAGCAGTCAAGACCGCGACATTGTTGCAACAGAACCCCGGCAATCCCGAATCGCTTGATGAGATTGCCCGACAAGTAGGCGCCAGCAAGCGCACGATCGAACGCCTCTTCCGAGCCGAGACGGGCATGCGGTTCACCCAGTGGCGGCAACGTCTGCGGCTGATTCACTCGTTGCGCCTGCTGGCCGAAGGCATAACGGTCACCAGCGCGGCGCTCGAAGCCGGCTACACGAGCACCAGCGCGTTCATCGCAATGTTCAAAAGGGAGGTTGGGACGACTCCAGGCCGCTATTTTGACAGTGAGGAACCCACGCCATACCCGGGATTGCCGCTCGCGAACTACAATCGTGCTAAAGCTTGAATTCCATGTCTTTGCGACGCCAAAGCGTCTTCTGGCCAATCCGCAAAACTTTTCGCCTCCTCCCCACCTCGCGTCTGCGTAGTTCATGTGCATCTTCAAGATCAACGTCAAGTGCCCTGGCCCGAACGAAGGAGTGGATCGCATGACTCGGAGGGAAGTCTTTTTCGCTCGCCTTGGGTTCCTTGTCGTATTTGTCATCGCCACTCAACCCGTACTACGAGCAGACGATTTCGGCATGATCGTCGACAAAATCGAAAAGCACTACAGCGCCAAAAAGAAGAAGATCCCATTCCTGGGTCTAGCGGGTGTCGCCGTTCGGCTCATTCGCCCGGCGGGGGTCAAGAGCTTCAAGGTCGCGATCTTCGAAGATCAGGATTTCGCCGTCGGGGAGCGCGACCGCGCGTTCCAGCAGGCGGTCAAAAGATCGCTCAATAAGAAGTGGACGCCTACAGTCCAGTCGAACGATCGTGTCACCGGCAACAGGTCTTATGTCTATACGCATCAGTCGGGCAAGGATCTGGAGATGCTCACGGTGACAATATCCGCAAGACAGGCAATAGTCGCGCAAGCCAAAATCAACCCTGAGGCGGTGTCAAAGTTTCTCGACAACCCCCGACTGATGGGCATTTCGCTTGGCGGCGGATTGAAAGGATCGGCATCGATTCTCGATCCATCGAGCAGCATCTACTCGGGAGGGTCACCGGTCAGCGCGCGCGACTCGTCCATCGACAGCCTTCAGGGTGCAAGCGCGCCCCCGGATACGGCTTCAGAACCGAAATCAAGGCCGGTGCTCCGGAGAGGTTCGGCGGAGGATTTGCGAGTCGATTCGACAACCGGTGAGGGGCGCGAGCCGGCACGGGAAAACCCGGAACCTGGGACGATTCACCTCGAAGCGCGGCTTATCAACCTCAATGTGAAAGCGACTGACCGCGGTGGCAGTTCTCTCTCGACCTTGAACAAAGAAGACTTCCGCATTTTTGAAAACGGAGTCGAGCAGCAAATCTTCTACTTCGAGCCGGTGAGCGCGCCCATCAACCTGGTGCTATTGCTGGATCTGAGCGGCAGCACGAGAGAGAGTCGCAAGGTGATGATCGAGACTGCCAAAAAGTTCATTGACTCGCTAGGGACAGAAGACCGCATCGCGGTGGCGGCTTTCACGAGGAGGTTCATTCTCGCTTCGGATTTCACAGCCGACAAGAAGCAGCTCAAGAAGTCCCTCGAAAAGATGAACAAGATCGAGGGCGGGACGGCTTTCTATGATGGGATGTGGGCGACGCTGGATCTGCTTCGCCGAGTCAAAGACTCGCGAAAGGCGATTGTCGTGCTGACCGATGGCGTTGATAACTCGCTGATGGACTCGGGCTACGAGCCGTCGGACCATAGCTTTGATGAGCTTCTGGCTCGGGTCGCCGAAGAGGATGCGACGATTTATCCGATCTACCTGAACACCGAAGAGACGAGGCTTCTCGGTTTACTCAAGGATCCTTTGACTTCCGAGATGCGCCGCGAGCGCGTCGAGCGCCGGCTGAAACCGAACCTGATGGCTCACAAGCAAATCGAGATGCTTGCTGAAGAGAGCGCCGGGACGGTTTTCGTCGCCGAAGCCGAGAAGGACCTCGACGGCGTCTATCAACGGGTAGCCGCCGAGCTGAGATTGATCTACACGCTCGCCTACGCCCCGAAGAACACAGAGCGCGATGGCAAATTCAGAAGCATCAACGTGACGGTATCGCGCGAAGGCGCGGTTGTGCGGACCCGCCGCGGCTACCTTGCCAAATAAGGATGTTCCTTTCTTATGCTGCGTGGCTTCGCGTATTTGTATGTGACGGCCACGGTACGAGAGCCGGAGTATGGCATGCTCCGGCCCTAACGCCTCTTGTCTCAGCCTGTCGGCAGCAAGTCATTTTACTGACTCGGACCCGGCGGAATCACTTGAATTGCTTTCGCCTTGCATCCATCGCTTGACTCTGCGCACTCGCTGGAAATCTTGTCACCCACTTTCAAGTCCGCGAGGGTGATGGATTGGCCTGCTTTGGTTATCTTGGTGAATGTGTCTATCAACAGGCGCGCTTCCGTTCCTGCATCGTCCTTGATGGTGATCTCATTCTTCGTCGCATCAACAGTCATGACTTCGCCGGTGCGCACCTTGATGACCTTCTTGTCCGAATCTCCTGGTTTCTCCTCTGCCTTCTGTTCTGGCTTTTGCTCTGGCTTTTGCTGACTGATCGCCAGTCCTAGCGCGGCGGTTAACAGAATAGCGAAAAAAGCCAGCATGAGTTTTCCGATCATGTCTAAGTGCTCCTTTTTTCGAGTTTGGTTTTGGTTTGGCAACCAACGTGCCGTGCCTTTCAGCGCGCCGTCGGCGAAGCAAAGGCACAGTGAGCGAGAAAAAACGGCGAGGCGTCGGAAGAACCGAGTAAAGATTTCAGTTAGCCAAGTAAATATTTCTGTACGAGAATTGAACGTTCTGCAAACCAGAGTTATATCGTCTTCTTGAATTCCCGTCGCGCGAATCGACGGTTGAGTGGCTGCCAGCCGGTCAAGCCACGCGTCGGTATTGCGCTGCGATCCTGATCAACGACTACTTATTTGTGACGACTCCTCTTTCACAATCCAGTTGCACTGTTCTACTATTGTCTTTATCAAACCGATCCGGCAAAGGGAGAAGATCGATGACCAAGACGCTATCTAACATGCTGGAACTGGGCACACCCGCCCCGGATTTCGTTCTCCCTGATGTTGTGTCCGGTCGAGACGTTTCATTAGCTGGGTTCATCGACAAGAAGGCCCTTCTTGTCATGTTCATCTGCGCTCATTGCCCTTTCGTCAAACATGTTCAACACGAGCTTTCCTGTATCGGTAGAGACTACGGCCACAAAGATATTGGAATCGTGGCGATAAGCTCAAACGACGCCGCGAGCTTCCCGGAGGACTCGCCTGCGGGTCTCAAGTTGATGGCTCAGCAGCAAGGCTTTGGATTTCCATTCTGTTATGACGAAAGCCAGGAGACCGCGAAAGCGTACGCGGCAGCATGCACTCCTGATTTCTATCTATTTGACAGCGCGAGGCGGCTGGTCTACCGAGGACAACTGGATGACAGCCGACCGGGAACGGACATTCCGGTTACGGGAAGAGACTTGCGGGCCGCGATTGACGCCGTGCTTGATGACAAAGGCGTGGATCCGAACCAGAAGCCGAGCATAGGCTGCAACATCAAATGGAGGTCCGATAACCTGTAAGCCATCGTTGGGGGCGGCCCTCCGGCCGGCGCCGCTTCTGCCTCCACGTCATTTCCTCACTCCGACTCTTCGATCTTTCTTGTATCGGCGTTGACCGGCGAGACCAGACCCCGGTGCAAACGCATAAGGTTCGTGATAGCTCAGGAATTGTGTGCTACATATCAGAGGGGTGGCAAAACATTGACATTCAATTAGGTCCGGGCATAAGCTAACGCCCTCTCTTGCGGCTCTCGGAACCGCCCGACTTTAACCTCTCACTTTCCGAAAGGAGTTTGTATGGCAACCACTAGTATCACTCGCAGGGGCGGAGCTGTCCGCCTGACACTATCTGCAAAGGTCGCCAACGACCTCGGTGCACTCCAGAAGTCCCTCAAGTTGGTAGCCGAACGACTCGGTCACCCGGCGTGCGCCACCGGTTGCGACATTCTGCACATGGGCCTCGAACAGGAATTCGCATCTGGCGACACAGTTTCTCTTAATCCGCAGCCCTTACCACCGCGCGGGCATGGCTTGGATCAAGCGAGGGGGCCGATCACCGTAACGCTTCCGGACAAAGTCAGCGGCAACATCGACGCCCTGACCCGGGCGGTCGGTGTTGTGGTGGGAAAGCTGGGATGTTCAGCTTGCTGCTCCGGTTTCGATATTCTGTTCCGCCGCGAGATCAACACGCTCGCGCTGGATGAAAAAGGTGGGGTGGCGCGTTTTGGCGGCTTGTCCTGAAATCCCCGCGCTCGGGATTGGCGCAACGTATTCGGAGGCAATCGAGCCCCTGATCGAACGCCATCCCGAGCTTTTTGATGTTCTGGAGATCGAGCCGCAGACTACGTGGATCAAAACCGCTGATAGGCAGCGGCCTTTCCAGGCAGACAACCAACTGCTCGACCATTTGGCTCGCCTGCCCGGGCGCAAAATCATTCACAGTGTTGGCCGGCCCGTCGGCGGAACCGTAGCGCCGGAAGTAGCTGAACTCGATCTGCTTAAGGACACAATCTCTTTCCTTAACGCGCCTTGGGCGAGCGACCACCTGAGCTTCAATCAGACCCGCGAATTCGCGACAGGCTTTTTCCTGCCGCCGCGTCAGACGCCCGCCGGTGTCGAAGTCGCGGCCACCGCGATCCGACGACTGCAGGCCGCATTGATGGTCCCAGTCGCCATTGAGACGGGAGTGAGTTACCTTCGACCGCGCGATGATGAGTTGCCGGACGGCGAGTTCGTGGCTAGGGTCGTCGAAATGGCGAACTGTGGACTGTTGCTGGATCTCCACAACGCGTATTGCAACAGCCTGAACGGACGCCAACCGCTGGACAAATTCCTGGATCAACTACCGCTCGATCGTGTGTGGGAAGTCCATGTTGCAGGCGGGTTTGAGTTAGATGGCTTCTACCTCGACGCGCACTCCGGGGCCATCCCGGAACCACTCCACGCAGTGGTAGAAGAGATCATTCCACACCTGCCGAATCTGAAGGCGATCGTCTTCGAGATTTTTCCATCGTTCATTCCAGTCGTTGGTTTGGATCTTGTAAGAGATCAGCTTGAATGGTTGCATGCGGCATGGGAGCGGCGCACGAGTGCGGAACGTGTTCGTCCTAAACTCATTCCGGCACGATATGACGCGCGGAAGCCTGATCTTGTTCCGCCTGCCGTGTGGGAACGCGCGCTGGGACGTCTGGTGGTGGGCCAGGACGCCGATGACCGGATCGGCCTGGAACTTGCGAAGGATCCAGGCGTGCGAGTCGTTGAGCGCTTGATTCATGAATTCCGCGCCTCGATGATTGTACGGGTGCTGCCGCTGACGTCGAGGTTCATTATGCTTGCATTGGGTCCGGAGGCATTCCGCACAATACTCGCAGCATACTGGTCCGGGGTAACACCTCAGATGTATGCATCGAGCGAAGCGGACTCCTTCGCCCATTATCTGAAAGCATTAGACCTGCAAGTGCCGCATCTCGCCAAAATCCTCGAATTCGAACAGGCCGTCACCGGGACCAATATTGACGGCTCGACTCGCGTCGTGCATTTCGATTTCGAACCATTGCCGCTTCTCCGCGCCATTTCGGAGGGCCGACTTCCCGAAGAGCCGCCGCAAGTGGGTGATTTTGAGATCGAGCTGACGCCAGATGGGCCGGAAAGCAGTGTCGGCCCAGACCCAGAGGCAATTCGGCAAGCCTTTCCTTTTCACTAGCGATGTCCCTCCCATGAGGGACGCGATACCGGCACGATAAGCTCCCAGGGTTGCCGTACTCGGCAACCTTGAGGCTGACTGGCGGACTCGCTTTTGGGGTTGCATCAGACGCCCCGTCGTATCAATCACACTTCGATCGCTTATAGCGGAAGTCCATCGCTTTGTTAACGCCTTTTTCCTGACCCTCAATACGTGCGAAGAGTCTATCCGCGGACTCGCGCCGGTAGATGATCCGCTGGGGAAAGTCGTGCGTGGGGTTCTCGAATACAACTTCGTCATCCGCGTTCTTGATCAGTTTGAAAGATACTGGCCGCGCCGACAAGCCAAGAGACACCACATAGGCGATCTCGCCCTTTGCCTCTCGGATTTGCACGTATTCGGTGAAAACCGTCTTGCCTCCGGCTATGGTGCGGCTGGTTCCGAGCATTGATTGGCCGGCCGGCTTCATCCAGCATTCTTCGACCTGCTGCTTCCCGTCGTCTGAGGACCAGCAGCCCGACATCCAATCGAGCTGATCAACCCCAGATTTCTGACCGGCGCCAGCTCCCGCTCCTAAGATTATTGCCGTCAAGAGGCACGCACCTGTGCGCTTGAGCATACATTCTTCTCCCCGGAACTAGAATATCGACTGCGATCGGAAGCTTAACCGAGAATTCGGCGATTGTATTGTATGAAAAAGACAGGTGCGTGTACGGGCGTCCCTCCGTGGGCGCC
>JBASRN010000151.1:0-26228 GCA_049273855.1 Blastocatellia bacterium | reverse complement strand
GCTATGACTCCACTGCGCCGGGCTCGCGTGAACGCTGATAAGATGTACTGGAGTGCTCAACGGCTGGTCGGTGTTCCATTTCTCAGCCGAAGCGGCGTCGAGTTCTTCTTCCACAAATCATCTTGCTGTCGGCGCCCTTTCTCCTTAGATCGCAACGTTCTCGCGTCCGTGTCTGAGCACCTTCGCCATCCAGATCAACTCTATGATGAATTTGTCGAAGCGTTTGAAATAGGCTTGGTCGACTAGATCGCCGGTCTCATCGAAGACCTTCTGCACGCTCGAAAAGTTTACGTCCCAGAAGATGGTAACCAGGCCGAGTTCTCGCATCACCGGCAGCAGATTCTCGATCATTCTCGCGCCTCCGAACGGACCCGCCGAAACACCGCAGATCCCGACCGCTTTGTGGATGTACTCCTTCAGATTCGAATCGAGCGCGTGCTTTAGCAATCCGGGATATCCGTGGTTGTATTCGGGCGCGACAATGATCAACGCGTCGGCTCGAGCGACCGTAGCCGAGAACTGCGGGTCTTTGATCTGTTCACCCGCGTCGGTTATCGGCAGCTTCAGTTCGCGAACATCGATCAGTTCGGTGGTGACGCCTTCGCGTTTGCGGACTTCTTCGAGCACAAAGCGGGCGACGTGCTCGCTCATACGGCCTTCCCTCGGTGTGCCGAGTATTATGGGTATGAAGAGGGGTCTCGCGGAACTCATTGATGTCTCCTCGGAGTAAGAAATCCGGATGCCGGGCTGGTACGCCGTTTTGGTAGATGACCCAGGGGCGGCGAAAACACTTCAGTCTGCACAGGACGTTCGGTCAGACGCGGCAGTGCGTTACGCCGCGCTTCTCAAGGTACTGTTGGTGATATTCCTCGGCCCTGTAAAACTCCGGCGCCGGTGTTATTTCGGTGACGATCGGCCTTTTGTATTTACCGGACTGCTGAAGCGCTGCTTTGGAGGCTCGCGCCGCGGCGGACTGTTCAGGGCTGTGAAAGAAAATTGCTGAACGGTACTGCGCGCCGACATCCGGGCCTTGACGATTCAATGTGGTCGGATCGTGGTTCTCCCAGAACAGGTTCAGCAAGTCGCCGTAAGAAACTCGCGAGGAGTCGAATTCGACCTCGACGGCCTCAGCGTGTCCGGTTCTGCCCGAACACACCTGCTGATAGGTCGGATCCACGACGGTTCCGCCGATGTAACCCACTCGAGTTGAAATGACGCCCTCGACCTGTCGAAATGCCGCTTCGACTCCCCAGAAGCAGCCCGCTGCAAAAGTTGCTCTTTCAATCATCCTGTCCGCTTCTCTCTTTCTCGACGCATCCGCCGCTAATCATCGCCGATCTATTTAATCGGCGTTCCTTTGATCATCGTAACACAGAGAGCGGACTGCCGAAGTCGCCGTGCGCCACCTGCTTCGGCTTCCGAGCAATAAACACCATGTCAACAACAAGGCCTTCGCGTATTCGGCTTTGATCCAGAATCCGCAGTATGCCTGGAGCGGACCCGAGCGCCCACTCAGCGAAGCCCACATCGTGGATGAACGCCAGGTCTTTCCTGTAATACTCGTTCATACTCTAGAGGACCGAGTACACGTCGTAGTTGATCACGAGCCGCCCCAGGTCTGTTTGGCCTATACCGATGCACTGCAGTCGATTGAGCCATTGATACGCGGGGCTTGCAGTGTGAAAGCGAGGCGTAACCCGCAAAGGAATCGTCGCGGGCAACTGTTGATTGAGGAACTTCTGATAACCGTCGGCGCCCAGGTCCATCACGCCCGAATAGGTCACATAGATCAGCGCGCCGTCACTGGTCTCGAAAGTGATGCGAACATCAGGGATCGCGACGCCGTCGGTGCGCAGAGTAAACCAGTCTCCTCCGACCGGTCGAACCTTTCCGTTGAGTTTCGGGCCGACGATGTCGCCGCCGGTCACGTAGAAGTTGATGAGCATCCCTTCCGGTAGTTGACCTATTACTTCCGGCATCTTTTCAAGCAACGCCGTAAAGGAAAAGATATGCTCGAGTGTATAAGGAATTCTGGCAGGTGCTGACATTCTTCTCTCCTGTTGGGACAAGAGCGTTTTTGCTAGAGAGCCGAAACGCCCCCATCGACCATATAGACGCCGCCGGTGCAGTACCGGCTATCGTCGCTCGCAAGGAACAGCATAAGTCGTGCTACTTCTTCGGTCGTGCCGTAACGCTTCATAGGGATCAGCGCGACGATGGCTTGTCTTGCGGCGTCCGCGGCGCCCGGTGCAAAGCCTTGCTCGAGCGAGTGCATCATTCGATCCTCGATAGGCCCCGGATTGACTGCATTGACGCGAATGCCGATCGGCGCGCACTCGAGCGCGGCCGTTCGCATCAAACCGAGTTCGGCGTGTTTGCTTGTGACATAGGCCGACATCCCGGCTTGACCCTTGATACCAGCGATCGATGAAGTGATGATGATGCTGCCGCCTCCCCGCTTTTGCATCACCGGGATGACGTACTTGAGCCCGAGCCATGCGCCGCGAACGTTCACCGCCATCACCTTGTCGAAGTCGTCGATGGGATAATCCGCGAGCGGCGTTACCACACCCTCGATACCCGCATTGTTGATGAAGATATCAATACCTCCGTAGCGATCCACAGCGGTCTGAACATATGCGCTAACTTGATCCGGCTGGGAAACGTCCGCGACCGCATAGCTCGCCGCGTCGGCGCCGACGGACTGCACGGATTGCTGAAGCCCCGCTTCGCTGTGGGCGACAAGCAATACTTTCGCGCCCTCCGCGGCGAAGAGTTGACCGGTCGCCAACCCGATACCGCCATCGCCGCCGGTGATAACCGCTGTTTTTCCCGCAAGTCGTGACATTGCTTTCCTCCGATTTAGTGATTACTGCGCATCCGGAGACGCCCGGCGGCGGTCAATTGATATTCCACCGCTCGCGCAGAACGGCCGGAATCTCAAACGGGGGGCGCTGCCCGCCGCGAGCAACCCAGGATAGCCCTTTGTTGAACTCGCGGCCGAACTGCTCGCCTACTCTGGCAAGAATCCTCGAGCGGTCCTCCTCGCCTTCGATGATGCCAAAAGCCTTTCCCATTGGTCCGATAAGCTTCCTGGTCCAGTCGTCCTCCGGGACTCCGATGAGATCCGCGATCTGGTCGCCCAGAAAGAAGCGGATTAGTGTGTGTGGCAGCCCCTTGAAGGCCGTTCCTGGGATGGTCTCCTCGACCATCTCGATCAGCGCGCCGGTCATCTCGCGCCCCGCCTCACTCGCCGCAAAGTGGCGTTGTCCGATGAGGTCGATCAGTTCTTCCGCCTCAGCCATGTTGGCGGGCAGCATTTCGGGCCGCATTCCCATAAGGTGACCCACAACGTTCCAGGCGTGAATGTAGGCTTCGCCGTCTTGGGGTTCAACCGCTATTCCAAGTCTGCGAAGGCAGTCGAGTGGAGTCCAAGAAAACGACATTAGCGTTCCGGAAAGATCCTCCTGATTAACGGGCGCGCCCCACTCTTCATTCCATCTCCCGCTTCTCAGGATCAGGTGCCGGACCGCAGCATGCATCAGCCGCACCTTTTGAGCGTCGCGAATGCCGGCGCCCAACGGAGCAAGACCGCCGGGCGCCATCACGTCAAGCACCATCTGGCCCGTCTCGCCGATACGCCTCTTTGTGTCGGTCTCGAGGCGGGCGGTGAGGTAGAGCACCTGCACACCGTTCGCACACGCGTAGCATCTGGGCAGCGACGCGCAAGTCAGCGTCGTCGTGATAAGCAGCCCGTTTCGTGCGAAAAAGCCTTCGGCGCGTTTGATCTTCTCGGAATCGGCCCACTCAGGAATGGCGCCGGTTTCCTTCAAGTATCGCTGCACCACCGAGGGGAGCAGGTCGGGGACCAGCTGATCGTTCGCGATCAGTTCGTGCATCAGCGCGTTGACGGCTCCAACCTCACCTTGCTCGAATAGCGCATCAACGACTTCGTCAGCAACCGGGTCGGTGACCTTGCGCATTGAGTCAAGATACTGATTAGGCCAGCGAGTCGAGCTCATCAGCTCTCCTTCCTACGACAACTCTGCAAGTAGTGCGGTTGCGTCCTTCAAGTCGGCCGTCTGAAGTCCCTCGGTGAACCAATCAAACACACCAGCAAGGGTCTCGCGGGCTTGCTGATGCTTTCCTTGCTTTTTCCGCAGTCTTGCCAGGCTCATCGCGGCGCGCAACTCGTAAGATTTCACGCCCTGGCGGCGCGCAGCTTCCATCGCTTGCTGAAAGCATGCTTCAGCTTCGGATTGGGCATTGGGATTTGCCTTCAACAGTAACTCGCCCTTAAGCCGGTTCAGCTCCGCTTCGTAGATCCGCTCTCCGGTCTTCCGCGCTGAGGCGAGCGCGTCCTCGAGTAGTGATAGTCCGTCCTCGGCCGCTTCACTCTCCGAAGCAAGCAGGTACAGGAACCCGGTATGAGACATCTTCCCGCCGATCGCCTGCATCATGGCCCAGCTCTCCCGCATCTGTCTGAGCCCTTCTTCCTTCTCTCCCATCCTGCCGACCGCCCACCCGCGCATGAAACGAGCCCACGCAAGAGAAAGGGCGAGCCCGTGCTCGGAACTCAGCGCGACGTTTGACTCTGAGAGTTCCCGTGTCTTTTCCGGTTCGTTGAAATCCTGATGGAGCTGAGACGCGATCTGCAAGACTACGCTCAGGCTGAGCGGATGGCTCATGCCTCTCGCTTCCCTTAGCGCCTTATCGATCATCTCCAGAGCTCTTTCTGGATAGCCAAAAAGCCACAGGAGCCGCGCCCTGCGCGACAGGCTCACCACACCCGGATCAAGTCCGTACATGACCGCGAGGGAACGATGTTGCAACGGGTCGTACAGGGCCCCTACCACCTCGAAATGTTTTTGCGCCTCGGCGAACTCTCCCAGAAAATCGAAGGTGACCGCCAATGTGTAGTTGGCCTGCAATCGCAACGCTTGATCCTCGGTTCCTTCCGTCAGCCTCATGAGCTGCTCGGCGATATCACGGGCGGTTTCGTACTCGGCCCTTATAACGTAAAGAGACCACAAGCCATATAGGACGACGAAGAGACTGGCGCTCTCGCCGAACTTTTGGCACAGCGCGCGGGCTCGGCCGTAGGTCTGCTCAACTTCGGGGGCGGCGAATCCCTTGACTGACATCAACGCTACGCCAAGCGTCATCTGCGCGAGTAGTTCCTTTTGGTCCCGGTCGGGACTTTCAGGCAGGCTCATCAGATCGTCGACGGCCCGCCGTGCGAGTTTCGCGGCCTCCTGATTTGCAAACACCTTTGCCGCGCTCTGGGCTGCTGCAAGAAAGTATCCCGACGCTTGCGCGAAGTCCCGCGCCGCCTCGTACAGAAACGCCAGGTCAGAAGCAACCTCGCCGCTGCGCTCGCCCCAGTATCCGACCAACGCCTCAGCCACCGCCGCGCTCATGGCCGCGCGGCGCGTGGGTCTGAGCGAACCGTACAACGCATTCTGATAGAGGACGTGTACAAATCGATATCGCGACGTGATAGTCCGGTCGGGAAGCTCGTGCTCGTCCACCATCCGCACGAATGAATAAACACGCTCGAGGGCTTCCAGTTGGTCCTCGACGTGGGCTGCGTCAATACCAAGCGCCTTTCCGACAACAGCCGAATCAAACTCGTAACCCTGGACGCTTGCGCCAACCAGCAACTTGCGATCGTCCTCCCCCAATTGTTCGATCTTGCGCTGGACCATACTGCGCACCGACTCAGGCAACTCGCCCTCTATATCCTGGACCAACTCAGCAAGCGCCCACCCGCCTCCATCGTCGGTGATCACTTTGCGATCTCGCAGGTAACGCAACAGGTCCGCCATGAAGAGCGGGTTTCCCTCCGTCTTCGCGTGAATCAGTCCGGGGAATTCGGCGGGGAGCCGATGCGAGGGAAACTCCAGCGACAAATAACGTTCGATGTCGTCGGCGGTCAAAAACTCGAGCGCCAGCTCGTGACAGACGCCCCGAGCCTGTAGATCCAGTTTGACCGACGGAAAAGGGTGCTTAGCCAGGAGCATTTCTCCCTCTCGATATGTTGCCACGATCATTATCGGCAGCGAGTCGAATTGGGTGGCGAGATAGGCCAATAGATCGACGGTCGAGGCATCTGCCCAATGTAAATCATCGAAGAACAAAACCAGCGGTCGCTGTCTGGAGATTTCCTTCAGCAGGGCTATCAGCTCCCGCTTCATGCGTTCCTGCGAAGCCGTCTTGATCTCATCCATCAGCCCCGCGGCGGAAGTGTCGGCGACCTGGGGTGAGATCTGCACGTACCACGTAGGTGCTACCAGCTTCATCAGTCGGGTCAGCGGCTGACTGCCCGGCGAGTGCAACAAGCCATCGAGCGCTTCAAGGAACGGCAGGTAGGCCTCGGCTCCGGCCAATCGCTCTGAACACCGTCCTCGCGCAATGCTGCAGGGCTGACCACCGGCAGTGAGCTCGCCGAGAAAGTCCTCGACCAGTGTGGTCTTTCCTAATCCTGGCTCACCTGACACGCACAACAACATCCCACGCCCGGCGACCACCGACTCGAAACGGGCGCGCAGATCTTCCCGGTGTTTGTCGTGTCCAACCGTCCTGCGTTCGACCGGAGCGGCAACCGGGCGCACTGCCGCGGAGGCCGGAAGAATCATCGTTTGCGTTTCCGGCCCGCTCCCAGTACGTTCAAGCTCGCCGAGAACCCGCTCCACTTCCACCGCATCCGGGCGGAGCCGAGAGTCCTTCTCGAGCATCTTCAGGATCAGCCCCTCCAACGCGGCGGGGATATCCGGATTCAGCAGCGACGGAGATATCGGTTGCTGCGAAACGATTGATTGTAGAAAGCCGACTTGTGACTCCGCGCGGAATGGATGCGTTCGGGTGGCAAGCTCGTACAGGATAATCCCAAAAGAAAAAATGTCGGAGGCGCCGTCAATAGACTCGCCTCGCGCCTGCTCCGGTGACATATAGGCTACCGTCCCGAGAATGACACCTGGGTCCGTTCTGAGCGCGGTTTCAGCGAGCGATTCGCCGCTGTTTGGATCGCTGAGACGCGCAAGGCCGAAGTCAAGCACTTTTACATAGCCGTCGCCACGAACCATTATGTTCTCGGGCTTGATGTCCCGGTGAATGATGCCTGCGGCGTGGGCGGCACTAAGCGCCTTGCCAACCTGCCGGCCAAGCCGCGAAAGCGACTCGAGGCCGATCGGGTGTCTCCCCATAGCCCGCAACGTTCGCCCATCGATAAACTCCATCGCAATGAAGCGCCCGCGTACTTCTTCACCGATGTCGTAGATCGTGACAATGTTCGGGTGATTGAGCGCGGATGCAGCCTTTGCTTCCTGAACGAAGCGTCGAAGCAGTTTGTCGTCCGCTGTGTACCGGGAGGGGAGGAACTTGAGCGCGACCTTGCGGCCCAATCTCGGGTCTTCCGCAAGATACACCTCACCCATGCCGCCCGCGCCGAGCTTCCTGATTACGCGGTAGTGGGAGACAGACTGTGATTTCACCCAGTTCTATCTACGAAAACAGCGAGAAAAACATCGCGCCTAAAGTCATGAGTGTGTATGAATCAGGGCTCAGGGGTGAATTAGAGTCTTCCCGAGTCGAGCCCTGTCCGGTCCTGTGCCGTTCTACTACCCGCCGCATCAGTTGTCAATCTCGCGAGTCACTGGGGCGCCACCTCAGCCCGTCGCTGCAAATCGCCGGCCGGCAGGCTTCGAAGCTCGTGTCGGTGATAACCCGAGGATTGCTTTTGACAGCCGGTCGGCGTTGAGTACAATGGCCGCCGTACATGCGCGATCCTGGCTCAAGGTGGTTGTCTACACCTATTCAATGAGAAGTGTTCTCGAATCAGGCGCGAGTGTTCTCGAACCTGGCGCGAGAGAAATGCGCGGCTTACTGACAAGCGTACGTTCTCGCTGATCGCTGGTTGATGAGAGGAGCCGAACAATGTCTGACAGGGTCATCGTTCTGGGCGGCGGAGTCGCAGGTATGAGCGCGGCCCATGAACTGGTTGAAGCTGGATTTGAAGTCGAGGTCTATGAATACAAATCCATTCCGGGGGGCAAGGCCCGAAGTGTTGCGGTGCCGGACTCCGGCGCCGGCGATCGGAAAAGCCTGCCCGGCGAACACGGTTTCAGGTTCTTTCCCAGGTTCTATAAGCACATCACGGACACCATGCGGAGGATCCCGTATGGCGATAACCGGCAAGGCGTCTACGACAACCTGGTTGATACAACTCGAATCCAGATGGCGCGCTACGGCCTGCCACAAGTGAACCTGGTTTCGAGGTGCCCGCGCTCGCTCACTGACTTCAAGCAAATCTTTGCCGATCTATTCGACGCCGATATCGGAGTATCGGATGATGACATTCGTTTCTTTGCCGAGAAGATATGGCAGATCATGACCAGTTGCGAAGAGCGCCGGTTGGATGAGTACGAAAAGATCGGCTGGTGGGATTTCATTGGCGCCCCTTCCCGCTCCCAGGCCTATCAGCACCTGTTTGGTTATGGGCTGACCCGCTCGCTGGTAGCCGCAAAGGCAAACCTCGCCAGCACCAAGACCGTGGGCGATATCTTTGTGCAACTCCTCTTCGACGTCCTGGAGCCCGGCGTGAGCAGCGATCGGGTTCTCAATGGACCAACCAATAAAGTGTGGATTGAACCGTGGCTGGATTATCTCCGCCATAAAGGTGTTCGATACCACCTCGACGCGCAGGTCACGTCGATTAATTGCAAGGGAGGACTGATAACAAGCGTCACCATCAACGAAGGCGGCGCCGTTTCCGATAAGATTGGCGACTACTATATCTCGGCCCTTCCGGTTGAGGTAATGGCCGGGTTCATAACCGATGATCTCGTGCAGGCCGATCCGTCGCTCGCTAATATCAAGGCTCTGGCCCCGAACGTGTCGTGGATGAATGGCATCCAGTTCTATCTAACCGAGGACGTCCAGGTTGTTCACGGCCACGTTCTCTACATTGATGCGCCGTGGGCCCTGACCTCGGTCTCTCAGCACCAGTTCTGGCGTGATGTTGATCTATCCGAGTATGGCGACGGGAAAGTGAAGGGGATTCTTTCGGTGGACGTCTCTGAATGGACCAGGCCCGGAATCAGCGGCAAGACAGCCATGCAATGCACGAGGGACGAGATCAAAGATGAGATATGGGCCCAGTTGAAGATGAGCTTGAATGTGGATGGGAAAGAGGAACTCACTGACCAGCACCTGCACTCGTGGTTCCTCGACCCCGATATCGTTTTCTTCAAGGACCCTCACGATCCCGATCCGACCAAGAAAGATAACAAGGAACCCTTATTGGTCAATCTGGTAGACACCTGGCACTTGAGGCCCGACGCGTTTACCCGGATACCCAACCTGTTTCTGGCGTCGGATTATGTGCAGACGTTCACCGACCTGGCTACGATGGAGGGCGCCAATGAAGCAGCCCGCCGAGCCGTGAATTGCATCATTGATGCGTCCGGTTCGCGAGCCTCCTATTGCGCCATCTGGAAACTACATGAACCCGAGGTCTTCGAGCCCTGGCGCGCGCACGACAGATCGCGCTGGCAGAAGGGGCTGCCGTGGAACGGCAAGATGTGGAACTGAACGCCGGGACGTTCAGGCCTCGACTATCAGCGAGGCGCCGGCGGCGGAGTCTGCGCCGTCAATGATCCCACTGCGAGACGTACAGCTCCGCAGATAGATGCGGTGGCAACTCCACGGCAAGGGAGAAATTATGTTCCAAACCTGGGCTTCTGGTTTGGTATTCGTTACGTTGAGCATGCTGGTTGCGGCGGTCGGATCGCGCCTCGTGCGGCGATGGGTCTCGCTGGACTTTCTTCAAACTCACCACGAGGTCGGCGGCTTCTTCATTGGAGTCGTGGGAACGATTTACGCTGTCCTTTTGGCTTTTGTCATCTTCGTCGTTTGGAACCAGTACGACAGCGCCAAGGCGGCGGTGTCGCAAGAAGTGAATCAGTTGGACGATCTTCTTCGAATGTCAAAAGGGTTTTCGGATCCAGTGCACGAGAAGGTTCGGGAGGCTATTCACAAGTATGCCAACGTGGTGATAGATGAGGAGTGGGCCAGTCTGGCGCACGGTGAGAGAAGTCTGGCTGCCCAGCACGCGATCGATGAAGTGTGGGACCTCTATCGGCAGATGGACCCGCAAACTACTCGTGAGAACGCGCTTTATTCTGAGTCGCTGACGCGGCTCAACGACCTCAGCGACAGCCGAAGGCTGCGGATTCACTTTAGTCAGGATACCGTGCCGACCGTCGTATTGGTGTTGTTATGGTTCGGCGCAGCGATGACGGTTGGATTCACATACTTTTTCGGATTGCAGAACCTGAACTCCCAGTCACTGATGACAGCCGCGCTGACCGGCATCATCATCTTTATTCTGTTCTTGATCCTGGCCCTGGATAATCCATTCGCTGGCGACTTTTCTATATCCAAAGAGCCTTTCCTGACCTTGCTGCATAGCTCTTGACTCAGAAGTGTAGCCCGTTTGATCTTAGCGCGACGCCACGCCCGGCTGAGTGATATCGTAGTGCTCGTAGTCAGTGGTCAATGTGTTCCTTCCAAAGATTCTGACTCGGGTGATGGACTCGTTCTTGAGCGGCAGCCAGAATTCTCCGATCTTCTGGTAGCGCCGCACGAAATCCACTCGCTTGACCCACATCGAGGGGCTCTTGGCGGGCTGGCCGGCAATTTGTACAACCGCAAACTCTACGGCGTGGATCCAGACTTTGCCTTTGAACAGATACTTGTCCATCCGCTTCGGAGTTGCTTGCACGACGAAGCAGTGAGAGCCATCCACATCCTCTTCACCAAGCAGGGTAAACGTGTAGTTGTTCGGTGTGATCGAGCTGTCATAGCGGTTGCGCACCAAAGCTGTTTCGACTTCCATATCCATCAGCGGTTTGAAGACGCGACTGCGGATGAGCCCTGACCCTGATTCAGAAACGATCTTGAACTCCTTGGTACCAGGCGCGCGGTAGCGCAACAACACGCGAGTTTCCGCGCTTGTCTCGCCTTTGCTATTTTGGACCCTATAAGTAGTATGGACCGAGTATTGTTGCAAACGAGCTTCTCTAAGGCGGTTGAACTCAACCAATTTCTCAAACACTAGGTCCCCCGTGGTAACCGTGGGAGACGGATGGGATCCAGAGACCAGCCGGCCTCCAGCCGCAGCGTTCAGGGGCTGATCGAGCGGCAAACCTGCCAACAAAACCAGTCCTACCGATGCCAAGAATAAGAATCGCAATAATTGCCGAGCTTGCCGTTTCATCGTGCGTACCTCGCTCATTGCGCCGTGAGTTTTATGCTCCCGACTCGTAATCGCGGTGCTTCGATATGACCTGCCGCCTCCTCGACTTGACTGCTCGAGCAACGCCGCCAGTGCCGATGCATGTAAAAAGGGAACGCGGGCGGTGTATCGATCTCGCCACGTTTGTGTACGCTGCGCCTACATCAACGCCGGCACATTGCGATCAGTGCAAGAGGTGAGCCACTGTTCTCCCCAACAGTGTAGGTGAAGTGCCTTAGAGAGTCTGTTCAATAATAGACAAGAATAATCAGAATTGAGTGGTCGACCAGGCGCTTGCTGCGGATCAACACCGAAGACGACACAGCACTGACGACGGTCGCCTACCTCGCGAAAACGCTTTAGGGTGTCCCGCGAAGGATCGCGGTGACCGCCGTCACGCGCTCTCGGCACTGCGGACAATTCGCGAGCCCGTTTCTTAGCCCGGCGGGAGAAGCATTTACTCGCGCCAACCTGCGGATATGGTGACGGCTATCACTGCATGCAGCATATCAGTGACTATTTATACGCTTGCATTCCGGGACGTGCGCCCTGGCACTCCTCCGGAGAAGTCTCTTAACTCGACGGTTGATTCAATAGCAATTTTGCCTTTTGCCAACCTCGGCACCAATCCCAACACTGAATATCTGAGCGATGCGGTTACCGAGGGCCTCATCAGAAGCCTTTCACACATACCTGGGCTAAAGGTCATCGCGCGCGCTTCAACCCTTCGTTACAAGGGTCGAGATGTTGATGCACAGGCGGTGGGTCGGGAGCTTGGAGTCAGCGCGGTAATCACGGGCAGCGTGATTCAGCGTGCTGAAGGCCTCTCGATCAGCGTTGAACTTATGGATGCGCGCGACAACAGTCACCTCTGGGGCGAGCAGTACAATCGCAAGCTCACAGACCTGCTTTCGGTGCAACATGAGATCTCACGCGAGATCTCCGCAAGACTGCGTGTGAGATTGACCGGCGAAGAGCAGCAGCGGGTGACAAACAGTCATACGCAGAGCAGCGAAGCGCATCAGCTTTACCTGAAAGGCCGACACTTCTTAGACAGAAATGATGAGGCCAGCATTCAGAGAGCCAGGGAATATTTTCAGCAAGCGATCGAAACGGATCCGAGCTACGCGCTGGCTTATGCTGGTTTGGGCGACACCTACACAGATATTGCTGATGAATCGAAGTCGGCACTCGCGAAGGCAGCAGTAATGAAGGCCCTTGAGATCGACGGTTTGTTAGGAGAAGCGCACATTTCGCTGGCGAGCATCCTTTGGCACAAGGAATGGGATTTCGCGGGCGCCGAGCAAGAGTTTAGGCGGGGTATCGAACTGAACCGGGGCTACGCGGGCGCGCACCATGAGTATTCGCACCTCTTGATGGTGCTGGGTCGTGTTGAAGAGTCGTTAGCCGAAAGCATGCGCTACTTAGAGCTTGATCCGCTCTCGCCACCAGGAAACGTGCATATGGGGTGGTATTACCTTACGGTTAACCAGTATGACCAGGCGATAGAGTGGGAACAGAAGGCGCTTGCGATGGATACCAACTTCCGCAATGCGCGCTTCCAGCTCGGCGAGGCTTATTACTACAAGGATAAGTTTGATGAGGCTGTTGAAGAATACCTGAAAGCCGGGGTCCTGTCTGGCGCGCCTCCCAAATTAATTGCGTCGCTGAGGGAAGCTCATAAGAGATCCGGCATCAGAGGCTTCTTGCAAAGGTGGCTAGACGAGGAGAAGCAATCCGACGCGAGACTCGTCCCAAACTTTCCCCGGTCACAATTGATAGCCAAATTGTATGGACGTCTCGGAGAGAAAGAACGGGCGATGGAATGGCTCGAAAAAGCTTGTGAAGGCCGCCATCTTTTTTTAGAACACATCCGCACAGAACCAGATTTCGATAGTTTGCGGTCCAAGCGACGGTTCACGGATCTGCTGCGGCGCATCGGTCTGCCGGGGTTATTCAATTGGAGGAACACCTGTTGAAATGTTGTGCTGGTACGCATCTCGGCCGCTACGAATCCGCTTGCGCCTCCGACCCGCTGAGTAAGAGTCCCAAGGAAAATCCGTCCGCCGCATGCTTTGACTTTACTGGATTAGTGGTAGCGGCGGGAGGACTTGAACCTCCGACCTTGGGGTTATGAATCCCACGCAAGTCATCGCCAACAAGTGACATCAAGTGCTAACTACTAACAACTAAATCGAGCCGCAGCCATCTGAAATTGCCACAAGATACTACTAAAGCGCACAATGCTCATCAAGCGTTGCGACAGATTTGTTACAAGATCATTTTTCTCAGTGCTCCCTTCTCGCGGGAAGTCGGAAGCCGCACAAAAAAAGCTTTGTGAACCTTCTGTCCTTGGCCGCCTTAGTGGCGCGTCTTCCGCTACCCCGGGGGCTCCAATCTGCCGCCGCTACGCGGCTCGTTGGCGCCGTATTATCCTGGAAGCCTACCGAGACGTCACCGCTATGGGGTTACGGGTCGCCACTGGAAGCAAGACCGACGGCTACAACTTCTCGACGAAGATATGCGATATCGGTTCACTCGCGGTAGGAAGGGAAGCAAACCATGAGGGCGCGGAAGGATCGTAGCGCTCGTCACCGCTTGCCAATGGGTTAGTTACATTGATATAGTCGCGCCCGTCAAAAGCGTCCGGCAGGCAGACCAGTTCGCGCACATTTGTCGAAGAAGATCGAGTGAGGATAATGGCCGCCCCTGGAAGTCATGTTCGATGGCGGATTCGAAACCGAAGACAGAAAGACACGGAGCGCGTAGCGATCTGAGTAGAAAGCGGGAATCGGGGTTGATCACGCCACGAATTCCTAAATGAGAGGGAACCGATGGCGCTAAGCGCATTGGATGAAAACGAGAGCCGGTGGACTGATGGTTTGACCACAACTGCATTGCTCTATGAGGGGGGAAGCGGGAGGCATCTTGAGGGTTCTTCAAGCGGTTTGACAGGTGGCAAACGGCATGGGCAACGCATTCTTTCTCAACGCTACTCCCTACATCATCGCCGTCAATCTCAACACAACACTTCAAAACCAGATCCTCGCCCCGGCAATCTCGGTAGCTGCAGAAAGCGCCACGTTGGCAGCCTGGAAGGCGCCTATTGCCACGACTCCACGCCAGGGCGAGTTCGGCGCCAACAATTGGCAGAATCTGTTGTTGGTGATCTCGGAGGGCTCTTCGAGTTACATGGTTTGGGACATTCATTCGAGTGTCGCCGTGGCGTTGAATCTGTACTTCTACATCCTGGGGGATCAGGTTGTGGGGATGGACGAAACCGGTTCGACCGGGCGCATTGTGGTGAGTGGCGCCAGCAAAGTGGTGGCTACCCGGGTGTTCATGCGGGCGCCGCCTGCGGCTTTTTGACTGGCCGAGGCTACGCCGCGACAGGAGGACCTTCGATTGGCGCAGGGCCGAGCCGGCGAAGCGCGGCTACCGGGTCTCGCAGGAGGACGTTATGAGTTCGAGCTTGTACCTGATCAACTGGTGTCCCAACTCAATCACGGCGACGCTCAATACACTGCCACTCTCGCCGCCGATTAAGCCGTCGAGTAGTGGATCCAATTACTTTCCGTTTTCACTTGCCGTTCCTCGCAACACGTCCGTTCCCGGGAAGGCCGGGGTGTGGGGCAACGACAACGCGCTGATCGTCCTGGTGGACGGCAAAAGCAAGCTTTACAACAGCATAAAGGATCCGACCGGTGCTGCACCGAACAATGACCTGCTGCTGTGGATCTTTACCGACTTCGTCGTGTTCTCGCAATTCGATAATCAGCTAGGGAGTCCTGTTCACCCAAGCTGAGTCCTAATTTCACCACAATCCGCCGGCGCGAGCCGGCAACAAAGGAGATTTGAAATGGCCAAAGCATACTTCATCAACGCCACCCCGACGAACGTAAAGGCAGTACTTAACGGCGGCGATCAGCACAAGCTCGCACCCATCTCGGTGGCCTCCGGCGGCGCTGCCGTTACCGGGACGGCATGGGGCGCGACTATCTCTGCCTTCGTTAACCCGGATGGCTTCGGCGGGGACGGCAAAGACAACGAGCTGCTCTTTAGCTCAGAGCAGAGCGGCACAACGCGAAGATATAAGATCACGTCGAAGGTCCCAACCGTTCTGGATCTGTACTTCTTCATGTTCGAGGACTCGATCGTGGGTGAAGATAACACCGGCGGATCGGGGCAAATCACCATCACTAAGGTCGAGACTTTGAAGACCTCACTCTTTGCTAAGGAATAGAGCCGGCTGTCCGTACTCGTCCGGCCGATAATCTACTCGTCCCTTGGATGGCGTGCATAGCGGATTGGGAGTGCGATTGGCGCTCCCAATCCGCTCATGCTGCGCTCCGCTCACAACCAACCCAAGAGAGGCTTCGCTCATGGCAAATACGTATCTGCTCAACGGCACCGTCACTCCCATCAGTGTCAGCGTCAATACCGGAATGGCTATCCTCCTTGATGCGCTCGACATTCAGACACCCAGCATAAAAACGACGGCGAAGCTCGGCCTGGCCAGTTCTCCCAGTCAGGGCGTCCTCGGTATGGGATCCAACGAGCTGGTGGTGATAAGCGGCGGCATCACGACCCATTGGAAGGTAGAGCTCAGCGCTCCTGTGACCATCGCCCTCGACGTGCAACTGATCATCTTCAAAAACGAGTTGCAGGCGAAAAACACAGTGGGCACGGCGGGCGTCACGATTACGAAAATGCCTTCCAGTGAGATTGTGGCTCGCGGCGAGACCGGAGAAAACAATATGAATGCCGACCAACCACCGAGTCCCCGCACGCCGCCGGCCGTGCGGGGTCCGACAGCGCAGGAACTGACCTTCACGTTGCTCGCCTCCGACGCAAAGGGCGCGCTCTATGAGGCAAGCAACAACAACACGTCAGGCGACGGGGTTTCATTCACCTACTACTACCTGTTCGCAACCGGGAGTACGCCGCCGGCCACTTTCGGTCTCCAGAAGAGCTGGGACTTTGTCGGAGCATATGTATTCCTCAATACTTCGGAGGACGCGCGCATCTTGCTTCCGGAACTCGGTAACGCGCTGAGCCGCCAGGACACTAACTTCTCGCGTCTTGCCTGGCGCGTTTCCGCCGGCGAGTACAACATCGTCCAGGCGTCCACTGCTTCGGCGGTGGCGGTGGATGCCCCCTTCGCCATCGGCAGCTGGCGACTGTTGCTGCGCAGAAACACCAGGCTCGGTATCGACACCAATGCGCCGGGCATAACACTGCAAAAGGCTTCCGGCGAGGACAGCATCTCGGTGCAGTTCGTCAGGAACCAAAACCCACAGCCTATCGGCACGCGCCCGCAAGAAATCCTGCTCCCGCTCGACGGACTCGATCGCGGCACAATGACGATGGCCTGGGACTGGGATCATTACCAGTTGGGCCGCGACCTCGGAGGCAATCTGCGGATGTTCTACGGAGCGGACGCGCAGTCCGCCTCCGTGGCCCAGTATCCGCTCTTTACTCCCGCGCCCGATCCTGGTCCATTTCCACAGAACAACCTTCCCTTCTTCGTGTACCTGCAGCCACTGGCCCCGCTCGACGGGTCGCGAACACGCCTGGCGCTCGACCTCAAGAAGCCCAACTCGCTGACCTCGAATTACCTGTCGAGTACAACTAATGCTCCGGTCAGCCTCAAGCCGGCGGCGCCCTCCAACGGAGGTCTTAGCGCGGGCTTCGGCTTCGCCAAGAACACCGGACTGCAGCAATCAGATTGCTACCTGTGCCCGGTGGGAGAGTTCGAAGTCGGGGCGCCCGGAGTCGGCGACGGTGGCACTCGTGTGCAGATCCGCGGCGGCACAGCCGGCACCGAGTACGTGCTGGTCGAACCCGGCGACCGCCTTTCATTTGAGAATGGCAGGCCGGCCTTCGCTCGGAACTACCAACCGCAAGGCGGTGTGCCGACCAATCTCGACGCCGCGCTCACCACGAGTTGGGTGCGCGTGATACACAAGAACACGTTGAACGCCGAGCAAGCCAGCGAGATCGTAGACACAAGCTACTGCGCGCAGTCGTCCGCTTCGACCTACTTTGGCGAGGCCGCTGCCGGATCTCCCTACGCTTATCCGATCGCGGTGGGAGCCAGCCTGGTGCAATTCAAAAAACCAGTCGAGGACGAACCGCTCTTCCCCATGCTTCCCTACGGAGGCGTGTTCTACCAGAACCCGGATGAGGGGATCCCGAATCCCAACCCCAATCTGTCGGCGAAAGAAATGGGCTCGATTGAGCAGCAGGTAGTCGCTCGCGACCGCCGCGCCAAGCTGAAGCCGCACTTCGACATGAAGTACGGGCCGATCTTCTTCGACACTTCAACCAACGTAGCCTTCAACGGCGGCTTCGCGCGCACGCCGCTGGGGCTGCTGGCCGAACTCAACCGGGCCGGTGGCGGCCCGCCGTCGGGGACCATCAAGAGTATCCTGCTGGCGCGCAGCCCGCAGATACCGAGTCAACTGCTGTCGCTCAACGCGGACCTCAACAACAAAGTCGTCAACCCGGTGTTCACCAACACGGTCCTCAACGACAACCTGTTCCTGGTCGCCACCGACGCCCAAGCGCTCGAGCCCTTCGCAAACAGAATCACGCTCGGCGACTTCACATTTCGGATGGACCTCGGCGAGAGCGCTTCCCAGACGATCGCATTGTTCAAATTCGTGCCCGGTGTTTCGGCGCGGACGTTGATCGGCGACACCGACGCCTGGGACACGCTCATCAAGGACTCTACGCCGGAGAAGATCAAGGCGATTCAGGTCCGGCTCGAGAAGTATCTGGAAGCGGCCGATCCCGACAAGGGCGGCGAACTCTACGCCGACTTCCGCCGAATGATCGACGATCCCAACTGGAACGGCGTGCTGTTCTTCAACGTCGCGCTCGACTACAAGGAGCTGCCGCTCGATATCCAGATCCTGCTCGGCGGCATCCAGGGTCCGCTGTTCGCTCACCACTTCGGCGTCACCATCAACCAGGTAGGCGTGCGGGACACCAGCATGTCGTTGGACCAGAGTTCGCTATTCTCAGTGATCAACTATAAGGCGGACTTCGTGCCGCCGCCTTCGCGTCCCAACTTCCAGGTGCTGCTGTTCAACGTGCGCTACGCCAACAGCAAACTCGCCGTCTTCGATTCGCAGATCGCCTTCAGCATAAAAGATCTGTTCGGCAACCCGGTGACACTGAAGAAGCACCCGCCGCAAGATAAACCTGCCTCGGGCACGATCGTTATCGACGGCGTCTACACCCTTTTTGAGGACGGTACGGGTTCGCTGGTCTTCTCTACCAAGGAACTACGCAGCTTCGTCTACGATGTTGAGACCGGCAAACTTCGCGTTTGCGAAGCGCAGTCTGTGACAGCCGCCACGCTGGTTCCCGTCAACCAGAGCGTCTCCGGCGACACGACGACCGCCACTTCTCAGTTCAGGCTCAGCGGATTGCTGGCCTTCGCCAAGGGCATCGGCGGCGACCTCTTTTCCTACGGCAAGGTCACAAACGACGTGCCCGACGAAGGTCTGGCCATCGCCGGCTATGCCTTCGCCATGGAGACTGAGATCAGGGGCGACAACGCCACGCTGAAACCCATCAACACCTTCCTCGACGGGTTGCAAGTGGACCAGGTGTTGAGCAAGGCGCGAGATGAGAGCCTCAAACGCACCTTTCCGAGCGCCATCGAAGCCGTCACCATCACGCCGGCCGGACTGCGGCCCACGAAGATCGGCGAGTGGAAGGTAAAGGTCGACGGTTCATCCTTCGACGCGGCGCCGAAGTACAGCCTGACCTTCAATGTACCGCTGGGTACTCTCGGCAATCTGCTCTCGACAAAGACCGATCTTACCGCGCAACTGTTCGTCGGATGGGTGCCGGGAGGCGCGGCAAACCAGGCGGACACGGTCGGGCTTGTTCTGAGACTGCCGGCCCAGGTGGCGGGACCTTCTGGTTTCCAGTTTGAGGGAATCATCACCTCGAGTTTCGAGTACGTCCAACTGAACCGATTCAAATTCCGTTCGGGCACGGGCGGCGCCGACACTAATATCTATTGCTTGCTGTTCGTGCACTTCCAGGGCTTCCTGCTAAACATGCTGTTTAATTACACCACCGGACCCAAGGACCTGGGATTGTTCGGAGGTCCGAGCGACCCTGGCGGCAGCAACGCACTTTACTTCGCCGGCAAGTCGGTCGATTCGACATGGAACGGGCCGACGCTGAGCTTCCTTCTCGACGGGCTCCCGTCCGTCTTTCTCGGCCGCTCCTACGCGATCAAGACCGACCCGACGAATCCGAATGTCATCAACGACGTGTTCGATAAGCTCAACCTGTTAACCACAAAGACGGTCGAGGAGTTCGCCAGCCTGATTTATGCCAACGCCTCGTTGTACAACTCCGACGCGGGGATCGCTTTCGGGCTGAAGTTCGAATTCAAGAGCATCGCGCTCACAGCGGTTCTCCACGACTCGACGTTCTATGGCGCGCAGATAAAGATTACGCCTGAGAAGAAACCGGACCCGCCTCCTAACGGCAACGGGAAGCTGCTCACTCAAGGGGGAACGGCCCTTGTGTCGGCCGATGAAGAGAAGAAGAAGTCATTCAAGGAGCAGATCAAAGACTTCACCTTCACCATCATCTACCGAAAAGTGAGTGACAACGTTGGAGTGTGGTCCGCCGACATCTATCTCAACCTCGGTCAGCTCAACATCGGAGCATTCCAGCTCTCGCTGCCCAACTTCAGCATCTCGATTTGGACCAACGGGGACTGGCGTTTCGCAATTGGCTGGCCTTTTGAAGGCAGCGGCGCGACTCCGATCACAGTCCAGTTCCAGGCCGGGCCCTTCCCGGTCATCGCCAAGTGCGGCTTCTACCTTGGGAAGCTGAGCAGTGCCGCGGCGCCCGCGCAGTTTGGAACCGAGTTCAATCTGATCTGGACCTTCGGGCTGGGAATCGCCGCCGGCCTCGGCAAGGAATGGAAGTCAGGTCCTTTCAAGGCGTCGGCCAGCTTGATCCTCGGGCTCCAGGTGCAGGGTTTCCTCGCCTCGTTTTCCGGCAACATCAACGATGACGGAGTGGATTATTGGTGGTGGGGGATCAGCCTCTCGCTGACCTTAAACCTCGGCGGCAAAGTGGATTTCAAGGTAATCGTGGTCGACATATCGGTGATTGCAACAATCACGATCGCCTTTGCCTTCGAGACCAAGCATAGCTCGCCATTGACAATGACCGCCCAGATCAAAGTCAAAGCGTCGCTGAAAATCCTCTTCATCAAAATCACATTCTCGTTTGAAGCCAAACTCGACATCTTCAGCTTCACCTTCGGGAGCGGCCCGGTCGCCAAGCTGAGCGGCCCGACTCCTACCGCTGTGCTCCCGGCTGCCAGCCCTGTCCTTGTCATGAGGCCGCGGAGTTTCGATCCCGTACTGGTAGGCGAGGTGCGCCTCCGCGCTGCGGCCGTCGAGGCGCGCGCCGCCGGTTCGCCCGCCGCATCCGTGACTGCCGCGGCCAAGCAGGAACTGAGTATCGGGTTCGTGTTACAGCCCACATCCGTCTCGAAGGACGCGATTAACTGGGCTCCGCAAGGAGTCGGCACGCTGGTGATTTCTACGGGGGATCTAGGTACGCCCTTCGGCAAACTCGCGGCCGGTCTGGCGCAATGGTTGATCACGGCTTACGGCGGAACCGGCACCTTCCAACAGCAGCTTGAAGCCGTCGCCGCAGCGCTGGACTTGGGCCTGTTCGACTCACAGGTTTCAACGGCGCTCGAACAGACGTTCCTCTTCTCCATCGGGCAGACGTCGGGCCTGGAGACCGGGGTGGTCACGGTGCCGGTGCATCCCACCCTGCGCCTCGTGTACGACGGCAGCCCCGTTCACGTCGCCGTCGACGCGACGCCGCGTTCCAGTTTCGGGGCGCAACGCGTGCCTTCGAATTACTTGGAGATGATCAATGCCTACTTCTCGGGACGGTCCGCCGCCAACGCGCTTCTGGCCGCACCCGAGGGAGACCAATCGACTGCCGGGACCGTTTTCGACCAGTACTTCGTGATGCTCGCCGAGCAGTTGATCGAATTGCTTGAGCAGACAGGGGCGCCCGATCTTCAAAGGGCGCTGTCCGAAATCGATCTGGGCGATCTGGGCGGTTTTGTCTCACGCTTCCTGATGGGCGGGGTGCGGTTGCCCGATCCGAATCATGCAAACACGCTCGAAGCACTGTACGTTCTGACCGGCCAGCAATTCCCCCTCAAGCAAGTCGGCGGGAACTGGCTGCTCGGCTCTGAAATGGTCAGCACCCCCTTGACCCCTGCCTGGATCAAGGTCCAGCCCAGCACCATATCGAAGCTCGACCCGCAGATGGTCCATACCACACGTCCATCGGCCCCGCCGTGGACCATCAGCCAGATGCGCGCGCTGGAACCCGCGCCGGTGATCTTGCCGATGAATGACAACCTTGCCTGGGAGGACGCAGCGCGCACCTCATTCGTCATCACTCGATTCTCGGAAAATGTCAGACAGGCGATTCGCGACTGGCGCACCGAGACCGGCTCGACAACCGGTCCCTGGCTTGCGCAGAAACTTTTTGGCGGCGAGTCCGACGGCGACCAACAAGTGGACCTCGCGATGGGCGGGACCCCTTGGAAGGCGATCTCTTCTCTGCTGCTTCCGATTCGGCTCGCTTCTATTCCGGACCCGTCGGGAGCGCCGGGCGCGATTCTGAAGGATATCTTCTCGCTCATGGGGACGGACGAAGCCAACCGGGCCGCGCTTCAGGCGCTCTTAAACGACCCGAAAGTCGCCGTCACAGCCGTGGATCTTTTGTATAGTCCGAGCCGCGGTACTTGGAAGTCCACCCAGATTCCAAATGTCCTGGTGCGAACTGATCTATCGACCAGCAACGTTCCGGGCGGCGTCGCAGCGCAGGCCGCCGTGAGCGACCCCACTTCTCCCAACTGCTCCAATTACGCCAAGCTTGGAGCAGGCCAACTTATGCGATTCCTGCGCCTGGTCTGGGAGGTGTCGGTGGTCCACAGCGACGGCTTCTATCTGCAGGTTAAGGGCCTCGATCTCCAGATGTTCGACGAGGGGCAGGCTGATCTCATGCTGTTGGTGCGCTTTGGCTCGGAAGGCAGCATTGTTCCGGCAACTGCGTACCAGAACTCGCTGGTGGGCCTGCCTCCGGAGGCCGGAAAGGCCATCTTCAGCACTCTCGCGAGCAACGCATCGGGCACTCCGGTCGAGGACTGGGCCGCGACCTATCCCGGAGGTTCGGTGGGCTGGTCGATCACCTGGGACAATGCGCCGGACGAGGCCGACGCCAGCAGCGATCGGTTCCTCGAAGGTCTCTACCAGATGGTGAGTTACCGTGTGGAGAAGATCAACGGACAACCGATCGCAACCAGTTGGAGCCATCCGGTGACAGCTCAGGACGCGTCTCCCGAGCAAAGCAGCAAAACTACCTGGACGTACCAAAAGGCGTTCGAGACCGCACCCGTGACCGGCTCCGCCAACCGCTACGCGGACGTTAACGACACCTTTACCGTGCGTCTCTCTATCGAAGACGTCTTCGGCAACACGCTGCCCGGAACGATGCTTCCCACCGTGGATTTGAAGGTGGTGTATAACGACGACATTCTCGGACTCGGTGACTGGGTTGGAACACAGGCCTTCTACCTGATCACCTCTGGTGCTGGGGGCAGCGTCGAGCTCAAACTGCAGCTCTCTTTAGACACGACGGTTGTGACAGACTCGGAAGGCTTGATCGATCCCGAGCAATTGGCAATGACCACGCTGCTCTACCAGCAGCTTGCCGACCAGTTAACCGATCCAAACATGAGTGCGAAGGTGGATACCGGCAAGATCCTCGCGCCGGGACCGCTGAGCACGCTTACCAACGGGACGACGCTGCTCTCCGGGCTTTCCAACTTCGTGAACCAGATACTCGCGTGGCTTAAAGCTGGAGGGACAGGAACCCCCGGACCGGGTCCCGTGACGCTGTCGATGAACGTCGTGAAGTCGCAGCCTACGCAATGGCCCGGCGATCTTCAGGAGCTCGTGGTTACGTTGAGCCTCGAGCGCGCGGGTGTTACCGAGGATATTGCCAGTAAGGCTCCTGAAGTCCGGCGAGTGGAATCGACGGTGCAGCCGGTTGAGGAACCAGGCAGCGACCAGGATCCGACCGGGCTCACTCCGTTCGCCGACAACTTCGAACGCGCTTATTACCCGTTCGACGGCCAGAAGGGCGTCGTCAAGGTGGCTACCGGAACCAACAGCGACCTTAGCAGCGTGCGATTTGGACGGCGCAGCATTTGGCTCCAGCGCTGGGGAATCGATGCCGGAACCGCGGTCAAGATCCTCAACAAGACGGCCACTCCACCACAACCGCCGGTCTTCTATGCGCCGCCGCCGCTCTCTACACAACTGATTACTCGCACGGTGGAAGGCCTGCGCCAGTACGAGCCGGGCAATCCGAACGTCTGGAAAGACATCAGCCTGGTCTTCTCATCGACCGACATGGACCAGTGGGCGGCCAACTTCCTGTCTACCGTCGAGACCATCTTCAGTCCGCAAATGTCGTCAGCGGTTGCCGTACAATCGACTCCCGGCAACGAGCTTTATGATCCATTCGTGGACAACAAGGAATCCCTCGCCGGCAGCATCTCGCAGAAGACGGACTACATCTATGACGAGGTCCCAGGCACCGGCAATCCCGCTTCGGCTAAGGAGACGTGGCGGCAGGCGCTGCTGCGAACGCTTGAGAACGACTACGGCTTCTCGGCGCTGACTCAGCTTAAGGCGCTCGTCACCCTGCGCGGCAGCGTCGAGCCCGGCGGCGACCCGAACAATCCTCCGCAACTCTACGGTGCAGTGCAGGTGCCCGGAGAGGCCGAGGATCAAAAGCTCCCCTACTCTCTCACTCCTACGAGACTGCCGCTGGTGCAGGGCGCCAACTGGCTGAACTTCCTGGTTTCGGCGCAGGACCCGGCCGCGCAACGCGCATTCACCCTAGATCTCGATTACGAGGTCAACCAGTTAGAGCATCTGCGCGACGGTGCGGCGTCGGCTTGCGGATATACGCCGTCGAGTTGGCTCACCTTTGTGCTTCAGCGGAATCCGTTGCCGCTGCCACAGGAACGGGAGAATACGCTAACCCAGCCCATCGGCAACACTCGGATCCCAATCCCGTTGCGCAGTTATCCGCCTTTGCCGAAGCTGTTCGCCACAAGCGCTACCCAAAACGAGAACATCGACGCGATCTCAAAGGCACTCACATGGAAGTGCGCGGTCACCGTCGAGCGTTCGAGCGCGGACCAGGATTCGTTGACGCTGTCGCTGTCCTTCAACGAGACCGAAACGCTGGCGCAGCCGAGCGAAGCCGCCCCGGCGCTGCTTGCCCTGGGCCGGCCTGCTCCGCAGAATCTATACGACGCGCTGGCGCGCTTCGTGTTCGAGTACCCTCAACTCAAACCCCTAATCGATCAGGTTGTGGACGGAAGTCCCAACTCGATAAAGGCCGTCCAGGACTTCAGCGAAATCATCGCAGGCGCGGCGCTCACCTGGCCCAAGTGGCAGCCTCCGCAGGCGCCGAAAGGCGGGCTGCTGCGGGCCAGCTCCAATTCTAATTTGGAGGTCTGGAACTTCGAAATTCAAAACGAAGAGGGCAGCGTCAATCTGATGGTTAAGGTGAGTTCTTCGCGAGGACAGAATCCGTTGCCGTGGCCGGCGATCAAAGGCTATACCAAGATCGATGAGAAGGCCGACACCGCCACCTATCATCCCGACCTCGGAGTCAGCCTGACCACACTGGAGCTGTCGTGGGATAAGTTGTACATACTCGACTACCAGAACGTGCGCCCAAGCGCTTACACAGAGCGCAACCGCAACCTGGCAGTGCCGCCGCAGCAAACCAACCCGGCATTCGTCTACCGCACCGAAACCGTGACTTGGCCAACGCCGGTTGTGCCGCTGGTGAGCGTAGGCCAACTGATCGACCTGCCGTCGGGCCCATCGCTCAAGGCGGCGGTTGCGGACATGCTCACGCAACTGTCTACGGCGCCGCAGGGAAGCCGGACCAACGGGACTGTCAAGGAACTCGACATCGAAACATCCATCGACTACCGCTATCTGGTCCTGGCCCACAAAGACAATAGCGTCTTCAGCTTGCTGCCTGTGTTCCTGCTGAAGACCCCGGTCACTGTCGGCGCCGTGGACCCGACCGCTTCGGAGATCGCCGGCAACCTCGCCGCCTGGCACAACAACACAAGGGCGGAGTCCGAGGAGGCAAGCCTGCGCTTTGTGCTCACCATCTTCTCGACGACTAACGTGGACAACCAGAATCCTCTGCCGCTGGTCCAGTTCCCGGAACTGGTCATCCCAGTCGGTGATGAAGGGTGGTGGTAGATTTCTCCGGTGGTGATAATGTGTTGGTGGGCTGGTATCCTGCCACGCGTTCGAGCCGCGTTCACGCGGCTTGCCGGAGGCAAATAGGCCAGCCGTTTACGGCTGGTTAACGGGCTGCCAGTAACAGAGAGCCCGTTTCAACGGTCTTCTCATCCTGGCTCGCGCCTCTGCCGCGCAAGGCTGAAGCCGATCCTCGGGAAGCACGCTAAAGAAAGGGCTGAGTGATTCGCCCGCGCGGCACCAGCCCTTGAAGGGTGGCCTATAAACCCTTCGGGCGAGCCCGATGAATCGGGCTCGCAGTCATCGCGAGAGCAGCGTGCTATTTCGCACCGGAGTAGCGTAAATCAGGACTTCGTAAAGCAGACCACCCACTGGGTCACAGTCAAATGGCAACAAGCCCCCGTTACATCACGCAACGGACCATGGTAGGAGACGGGCAGTCGAGGCGCTTGCGACGTACGCCCAGACGATTGTGACAAAAAACGAAAAGAGCCGGAACCGCTCCGGCTCGCAAGTGCTTGATTATATTGGTAGCGGCGGGAGGACTT
>JBASRN010000142.1:0-5924 GCA_049273855.1 Blastocatellia bacterium | reverse complement strand
ATTCAAGGTACTAGTGGACGAGGAAACAGTAATCGACGGTGGCACCCTAGCGGCTCTTGGTGTACTGCCGTCGGGACGTAAAGTAGTCGACGCCGTTCGTGCACGTCTGTCCGCGTCAAGTAACCTGGTTTGATCGTAAAGGGAATCCCCTTCATCGGTGCGGGCGCGATCGGCGGGGCGGTTGTTGTAAAGACCTGGGGCATCTCTCTGGCAACGGCCTTCCTCGTCTTTCTGCTACTGCGCTATGGGGCGCGGCCTCGACTAGGTCAGCATCCAGGGAGCGACTCAACGAGACGAACTGGAGATCACGAATGAACAGCATTTCGAGAGACCCGGTCTGTGGAATGACGGTCTTGTCAGAACGAGGGCTGACAACCCTCTATCAAGACAGGCAGATCTACTTCTGCTCAGAGTACTGTCGCAACAGGTTTCTGCAACGACCGGAAAGATATGTCGCCGCGCTTATCAGTCAGGCCCCGGATGACGCAAAGGAAAACAGGCGGATTGCATACTTCTCGATGGAGGTGGCGGTTGGCCAGAGTATGCCCACTTACTCTGGCGGACTTGGAGTGCTGGCCGGAGACACCTTGAAATCTTGCGCAGATCTTCGAGTGCCAATTGTCGGGGTGAGCCTGCTGTATCGAAAGGGCTATTTTGACCAAAGACTAAGCGAGCGAGGCGAGCAACATGAATCGCCGGTTCAGTGGAGGCCTGAACATTTTCTGCGGCTCTTACCTGAGGTGGTTGAGATCGAGCTCGAGAAGCGAAGGGTCCGGATTCGAGCCTGGGAGTACCACATTGTCGGCATGACTGGCTATGTCGTTCCGTTGATATTGCTGGACACCAATGTTGAGGAAAATGCTGACTATGATCGCACGCTGACGGATTATCTGTATGGTGGCGATGACTGGTATCGGCTTGCCCAGGAGATTGTACTCGGAATAGGCGGAGTAAGAATGCTTGCCGCCCTGGGATACAGCGGTGTTCAAAAACTCCACATGAATGAGGGTCACGCAAGTTTGCTTGTCCTGGAGCTGTTGCGAAGGCAATCCGGAACAGCATCGAGGGAATTGGACTTCGATAGCGTGAGGAGCCAGTGCGTGTTTACCACTCACACGCCGGTGTCTGCCGGCCACGATCAATTCGAATATGACCTGGTCAAGCGCGCACTGGGCGAGATGGTTCCCTTCGATGTCCTTCGAATGCTCGGTGGCCAGGATCGGCTGAACATGACCTTGCTGGCGTTGAATCTCAGCCGCTACGTCAACGGTGTCGCGAAGCGGCACGAGGAAGTCTCGCGGGAAATGTTTCCAGGTTACCCGATACACCACATCACCAACGGGATTCATTCCTGGACCTGGACCTCAGAGAGTTTCAAGGCGCTCTACGATCAGTACCTACCTGGTTGGAGTAATGATCCATCTATGCTGAGGCAGGTTATCAGCATACCCCGAGAGGAGATTTGGAACGCGCACATATCAGCCAAGTCTCGACTGCTGGCGCTGATCAAGGAGCGGGCAAATGTTTCACTGCCCGGTGATACTTTGACAATTGGGTTTGCCCGGAGAGCCACGCCCTATAAACGCGCCGACCTGATCTTTTCACATCTCGATCGACTTCTGGAGTTATCAAAGCAGGATGGTCCGGTGCAACTTATCTTCGCTGGAAAAGCGCATCCGAAAGATTACGCCGGCAAGGAACTGATTCAACGTGTCTTCGAGGTCTCGCGCCTCGTACGAGATCAGATGGCAATCATCTACCTGGAGAACTACGACATCGAAATGGCGAAGCTGATCATATCCGGTGTTGATCTCTGGCTGAACACACCTCAACAGCCCTTAGAAGCATCCGGCACATCTGGAATGAAGGCTGCGCACAATGGGGTTCCAAGCTTGAGCTCGCTCGACGGTTGGTGGATTGAGGGACATATCGAAGGGGTGACCGGCTGGTCTATCGGTTCAGTAGGCACAGCGGAGCCGGGTAGCGATCCCGTGCGCAAGCGGGACGCAGAAGAACTGTACCAAAAGCTGGGCGGTGATATCGCACCAATATTTTATCAGGATCGAAGGCGCTGGATTGATATTATGCGGAACTCGATAGCGCTGAATGCGTCGTACTTCAACACTCATCGGATGGTGCAGCAGTACGTGACGAACGCATATCTCCAGTGAAGAGCTACGAGTAGTCTCGTAAGCACGCGATCAGCGATGATTGAGCTACGAGGAACCAATCGAACGAGATCATCAATGCGGTTTAAGAACGGGACGGTCGAAGGGGAATCTGTCCGAAGCGTAACGTTGATCGCAAAGTGCTTGCGTAAGGGAGGCGAGAGACCTATGAGCGCGTTTCACAAATTGCAGGACGTTTACTTCGACGCCATCAGGCTGCGAGAGGCATTGGAAAGAATCCCGCCACAATGCGAATGCATGGACGCCGGCGCTCATCTTGAAGGGACGTGTTGTTGTGCGACGGCACTTCAAGACGGGCATAGCAGCGGTGAGAGCGAACGCGAGCCGAGTAAGGGCTGCATGGAGTCCATCTCAAACCTTCGGGGGGAAATTCAGTGGTTTCAGGATGATATGCGAAAGGAGCGGCCGCAGCTTCTCCCCGATGAAGCTGCGGAAACAGGTCCGCCGGTCATGTTGATCGAGAGTGTGGTCAATGGCCTTACGTTCGCACTAAACAGAATTGAAGAAGCATTGACCCAATTCCGAGAAACCTGTGCCCACGATAGCCTCATCCGCCTCAAGGAATCCGGTAAAGAACTAGAGCGCTACATCGAGGAACTGAATGGCAAACTGTAGGTGAGGACGCGTATTGCCGTCGCCGAACTACATCTTTTCGATCCTATACCACAGTTGCCAGTCGCCGACGTTTTCAAGATCGTGCTGCTGATCGCTTGGCCTGTAACTCCCTATCCACGATTCTGTCTTGCCCCCGAACGTCCGCTTATAGTAGCAAGTGTGCTCAATTCTCTCGGTCTCGACACTGAAGACCTCCACCATGAGGTTGTCCACGACGGTGCCCCGGAAGATCTCCCTGTTCACGTCGATGACGTGACCGCCCGGGCGATCGATGACCGGATAATCCCCTGTTGGCGGCAGGATGGTGGTGGCGCCGATACCGCCCACATTGGTGCTGGTCACACGGGCGGTCAGGCGAACTCGCCCCGAGCCGTGGACCAAGGGGCCAAAGGCATCGAGGACCTTGATTTTCTCAAGGATGACGCGAACGCGGATACCCTTGCCGTCGTCCGGTGGCCGCTGGACGCACTCATCGGCTGCTTCCTCGGCGAGGCCCTTCGCACGCCCGCGCAGATAGCCGACCTGCTTGACGAGGATGGGATGCCACCGATTAGTGGCAGGTGTCAGTTGGAGGCGTTCTTCGAAGACTGCCAGGATCCGTGCCTCGCGAGCGTAAATTCGGGCCGCCTTGCTTACGGGAATCATGAGTTGGAAGGCACCAATGATGACACCCATAGGTCCGCGCATCTGGAGGACATCGACGGTGAACACCTGGCCTGTCTTGATGGTGTCTGGCAGCGTCACTGTGAGAAGGCCGGCGATGCGCTCCGCGCCCATATTCGGGATCGGCAAGTAGGTCAGACCGTCCGGAGTAAGGGCAAGGGTATTGTCGTCGAGAATCCGTACCGTCGCCGGCGCGTGGCGGAGCGTGCGCAGGAGCGTGATATAGCCGACATCGAGCGAGGGGAGATAAACTTCCACCTGACTCTCGCGCGGCAGGTTGTTCCAGAAGAACAATAGTTCGTCGAAGCCCGGATGCTTCGCGCCTGCAAGCCCTTGTGTTCCCGCTGCGGCGTTGACCGTGTCCCAGCGACTGGCCAACGCTGCCGTCACGCCGGTACGGAACGCGGCGACCTGCATCAGTTCTGCGGCACGAGTGATTAGCCCAAGCGTATTCTCAGGCCGACGCGTCGATTGCCGATCCTGGAGTTGCTCCCTGCGGACATTCTCATCGACCAGAACTCGCTCTCGACGGTTCGGTAACACGACGTCAAAGCTGTGTTGCACGGTGTGCGTCGCATCAACTCCGGGGTTGTCCGTCTCAATGATCAGCAGATTCCGCTGCGCCAAGTTGTCAGACGTGCCAGGCGTCGCATTCGCCTCGGTGGGGTCGCCCGGGAAGAAGATTTCGGCGACCATGCACTGATGTTGGCCGCGCAGGATATTACGGATCGAGACGCACTGGGCACCGGGAAAGGCACCGTTGCCCACCGGCGCTTGAGGGTAGCGCGGGGTGTCCGAGTTGATGTCCAGGTACGCGCCGAAGTAGCGCACTGTCTCGCCGCCCAGAGGGGTAATGTCGAAAGGCTGGACGTTCGGGCCGTCTCCCTGAGTCTCCATCGATACATTCCCGGCGACCGTGTCGCGGGTCTCAACGCGTGGCGCGGCGAAGAACGGGATCGAGACGATTTCTGAACCGGGGCTAGTCCGACCAAGAAGGGCCATCGGCGCCGCGCCGCCGGACGTGGGATAGTTGACGGCGTTGAAGCTCAAGTTGCTCTGCGCCGTGGTGAAGAGCCGGAAGAAGACGCGCACGTCCGGGACAACCACTTGCGTTTTTACGCGCACCCGAGCCAGGGCGAAATTGTAAACGTTCGTGCCGCCGACCTGGGGCGCGAGCTCCAGCGCCGACTGACCCTGATCGGCCGGGATCCCTTCGAAGTTTTGAGTGCCGGCATTGAACTCGTTGATCACATCGGCGATGTACTGCGTTGGGCTTCCCGATCCTGAGACCGAGTGGGCAAATTTCAGTTCGGCGTTACGGACCGAGAAGACCCGCGTGTCGATGCTCAACCAGTGCGGGTTCTCGTCGCGAACATCAATCATGTACGGATTCGCGTCGCGGAAGAGCTTGATCGGCGCGCTGAGCACATTCTGGACGGTGTTCCCTGACCGGTCCCGAGCCGTAACCCGCAGGTGGGCGAATCGCGGTGCCGCGCCCGCGTTGGGGAAGAGAGCAGAGACAGCTGCGACGTCGACAAACGCGAGGTACCGGAACAGCACGCGCTGAGACACGTTGTCGTGGAGTAGAGGATCCTCCTTGAACTGATCCGTCAAGGCAACCGAGAACCAGTTCACGATGTTGTTCCCGGTTTCGTCCACCACTTGCACATTCGGTACAACGCTGCCGTCGGCGAAGATGCCGGATACCGCCGTATGCGCCGGGTCGGCATTCTGCGGCAGGATGCTGCTGGCGCCGAATCCCGGAGGTGGCTCCGGCGGGTCCTGGAGTACGACGAAGAATGCATTGGCGAAAGCGCTCTGCGCAGCTCCGTTCGCGTTGATGATGACCTCGTCAAATGAGAAGGCGCTCTTGTTCAGCAAGGTTGAAACCACCGGCGCGCGCGATTCTTGGATGAGGATGATATCGATATGCTGGACATGGTCGAACTCATCATTCACCGCGTCGGTTGCAGTGCTCCCGGGGACGTTCCCGACTGGCGTAAGTGTTCCGATTATTCTGATGCGGCCGTTCTTGAAGCCGACTCCTCCACCCGGGAGATTCTGCCGAGTGAAAGCCCCCTCGCCGGCGTCTAGGCCGGGGAACTGAATCTCGACAGCGGCAGAATCGACGCCCTGTGCGACCGGACTGACCGGAACTGGTGTCGCCGCCAAGGTCGCAACCGGCGCCGTGTCTGAGCTATTCCGATAGACTTGTGCGGTAATAGTCAGGTTTATCGGGCGCCCGTACGTTTCAGGCCTGACGTTGTACCTGATCCAGATGGACCCGCGGCCATCGGCTGTGAGGCCAGTCAGGGCGTTGTTGGGTTGAATCTGGTCTGGCCCCGCCGCTGGGCGAACTACGGTCAATATACCTGGGTAGTTGGTGCCGTCGCTGGCCACAGCGCGTAAGCTCGTGAAGCGGGGCTGCCGCTTCTCCCAGAGGTAGTCCATCCAACG
>JBASRN010000136.1:0-8802 GCA_049273855.1 Blastocatellia bacterium | reverse complement strand
AGTAATTCACTCGTTACACCCCACTGGTCTCGGTCAAAGCGTGACCACGACTCGCCCGGTGATGTGACCCTGGCGCATTTGATCGAAGATTTCGTTTATAGCTTCGAGGGGACGCGTCTCGATCGTGCAGCGAACCTTGCCGGCTGCGGCTAGCTCGAGCACCTCTCGAAGATCCTGGCGGGTGCCGGTAGCCGAAGAGCCGATTTGAACTTCTCGCATCATTATGGCGGGGAAGCTCAGGTCTTCAGCGGGCATGCCGACCACCACGAGCCTCCCGCTTGAGCGCATTGCGTAGAACGCCTGGTCATAAGCTTTCTTTGAGCCGGAGGTAACGACGGCAACGTGAGCGCCGCCCAGCTTCTTTATCGCTTTCACTGTATCTTCTTTCGCCGCGTTGAAAGTCGTCGTAGCTCCGAGCGAGCGCGCGAACTCGAGCTTGTCTTCGGCAATGTCGACCGCGATCACCTCGGCGCCGAAGCACTTCGCGATCTGGACTGCCAGATGCCCGAGCCCTCCAATCCCAAAGACCACCAGTCGCTGGCCTGGCTTTACGCCTGAGTTCTTGATCGCGCGATAGACCGTGACGCCGGCGCAAAACAGCGGCGCGGCTTCTTCGGATGACAGGTTATCGGGCACCTTCAGCGAGTGCGACGCCTTACCCTTTATAAACTCCGCGTAGCCGCCATCGACAGTGGCTCCGGTGATCGCCTGTTTAGAACAAAGGTTTTCGCGGCCTTCCTTGCACAACTCGCACTCGCCACAAGTCCAGTGAGTCCACGCAACGCCCACCCGATCGCCGACCTGAAGCTCGGTGACCGCCTCACCCTTCTCAACGACGCGGCCCACTACTTCGTGGCCGGGAATGAGCGGGCGTTTGATGATTCTGAGAAGCTGAGTCCAATCGCCTTCGGCGATGTGAAGATCGGAATGGCAGACCCCGCACGCTTCGACTTTGATAAGAACCTCGTCCGGACCCGGCTTCGGGATCTCCGCTTCCTCGATCGAGAGTGGCTGTTTGTATTCGTGGATGACGGCTGCTTTCATTCGTGTCTCCTCGGCGCTGCGCGCTTATGCTATAGCGCCGAACGATTAGTCGTCAAAGGGCTCGCCGCGCAGAAGTGCGAAAGCGTGAGTCAGACTTTGAACAATTGAATCTAAGTCGCGCGATTGGGACAATCACAGATTGGCAAGCCCTCCTTCCCAACATGTAGTTGTTTTATTGCTCGGGCGTGCCTTTATGACCGAGGGTCGAATGAATTTCCTTGCAGGCATTCCCTTTTGTGCGTTTTTCCAGTTCGTCGTGTAGAATGCCTTGTTCATGTTGGTCCTTGGAATCGAAAGCTCGTGTGACGAGACAGCGGCGGCGGTGATCGAAGATGGACGAGTCATCCGCTCGAACGTCATCGCATCACAAGTGGCGACTCATGCGCCGTTCGGCGGCGTGGTGCCCGAGCTTGCCTCGCGCGAGCACCTGGATCAGATCGCGCAAGTTGTGAAAAGCGCGCTCGCCCAGGCCAACGTCACGCTCGATCAGATCGACGGCATAGCCGTTACTCAAGGGCCTGGTTTGATCGGTTCGTTGCTTGTCGGAATCAGCTTCGCAAAGTCGCTGGCAATGGTCGCGCGCAAGCCGCTGGTTGGCGTAAACCACATCGAGGGTCACATCTACTCGGTGGTCTTTGAGAACCCGCCAGTCGACTATCCGGCGGTGGCGTTGATCGTGTCGGGCGGGCACACGACGCTCTTCCTGATCCCCGAAGAAGGCCGGTACGCCGTGTTGGGCCGCACTCGCGACGACGCAGCCGGCGAAGCTTACGACAAAGTTGCTAAACTGCTTGGCCTCGGCTATCCCGGAGGTCCGGTGATCGATCGACTCGCGCGGGCGGGCAATCCGCGAGCAGTCAATCTTGTGTTCACGCTGCCTCGGATGGATTCGCCTAATCTGGATTTCAGCTTTAGCGGGTTGAAGACCGCAGTTCTGCGCTACGTGAGAGAAAACGAGATCGAGCCGGTGGCAAAGGGAAGTGAGCCGGATCAGCGAATCGCTGATCTGGTGGCGAGCTTCCAGGACAAGGTGATCCGTTCGCTGCTCGTGCGGTTAAGAAAAGCCGCCGTTCGTCATCATCCGAGGACCATAATTCTCGCGGGGGGCGTAGCTTGCAACAGCGCTCTGAGGGCCGCGGTGCAGGCAGAAGACTTCGGCGCGCCGATCTATTATCCGAGCCCGCTGCTGACAACTGACAATGCCGCGATGATCGCGGCGGCCGGTCACGCGAAGCTCGTGCGCGGCGAGGATCACGGGCTCGAGTTCACAGCGTCGGCCTCCCAGAAAATCGAGAACATGCAGCTTGAAGGATACGAGGTCCCAACCAAAGCGCGGTACAAGTTGTGAAAAGGGATTTGAATGTGAAAACGACCGACGATAGACAGGTCGTCCCTACGGGATTTGGGCTGCGCCGAGGTATTGTGGGATCAAGCACTTTTCTATGCTCGACACAGACACGATGCTCATGAAGCGGGCTCTCGATCTGGCGCGGCGAGGCGCCGGGTTGGTGAGTCCTAACCCGATGGTCGGCGCCGTGCTGGTGAAAGACGGTCGCGTTGTCGGCGAGGGGTATCACCGGTACGACCTCCTGAAGCACGCGGAGTCCTACGCGATCGAGACGGCTGGTGAGCTTGCGCGGGGCGCGACGCTTTATTGCAGCCTGGAGCCTTGCTGCCATCACGGGCGCACAGCGCCGTGTACCGACGCGCTTATCGAAGCGAAGATCGCTCGCGCAATAATTGCCGCCAAGGATCCTGATCCGCGAGTCAACGGGCGAGGCATCGAGCAACTTAGGGATGCGGGCATCGAGGTGGAAGTCGGGCTGCTGGAGGATCGCGCGCTGAGAATCAATGAGACTTACTTCAAGTTCATCACCAGCGGCACTCCGTTTGTGCACGGGATCATAGAGTATCCGGCCGATTCATCCTCCTGTTTGAACGATTGGAACCCTTCAGATGAGTTTCTCCGGGCTGGCAGAGAGTACGACGCGGTGATGATTGGCAGCCGACCCGAACTTAACAGGCTCGTGGTGGACGAGGCATTGCGTCGCAAGCGCCACCGACCGATGGTTATCGCCGCGAGCAACTCCGAGCCCTGGCTGATCGAGGCTTTGCAGAAACGTATTAAGGGCGAGGTCCTGGTCGCGGCTGTTCAGACTAAGCCCGCGGCCGACCCAACCGGAAAGGTTGTGAGACTGGAAGGGGGCGCGGCACACGGCGCAGCGCAGTCGCCCCTGAGTTTGTGTCTGGTAACGCTGACTCGGATGCAGGCGACAAGCGTTCTGATTCTGCCGGGAACATTCGACTCTAGCGACCCCGTAAACTTCGAGCAGTTCGACAAGGTAACCCTCGCCATCCCAGGTTCGACGCACGAACACGGTTTTGCCACGACGTGGGCCTTCGGCGATATCGAGTTTGACATTGAAGACGCGACCGTCACCGAAGCCGGCGGTTTTACCGAGTTGACCGGGTACCCTTCGTTGCGCGGAGTCGCCTAACAAGATTGATCAGGGCGAAGAAAAGCCTCGGACAGAACTTTCTTATTGACACGGTTGTGTCGCGCCGTATTGTCGATGCGGTCTCACCGAAATCTACGGACCTCATCATCGAGATCGGACCGGGAACGGGCGCGCTGACCGGTTTGCTCGCGGAGCGCGGTTGCCGTGTCATAGCAGTCGAGCTGGACCGGCGGCTCGGAGAAGAGCTCAGCGCAAAGCTAACCCGATTCGAAAACCTGTCGGTTGTCTGGCACGACGCACTGAGGCTTGATTGGGAGGACTTCATTCGGAGCGCGAAACAGGATTTGAAACCGGAGCCTGGCAACAACGAGGCGCCGCGTGTCCGAGTGGTCGCGAACCTGCCGTACTACATTTCAACCGCAATAATAGAAAAGCTTCTCGCTCAGCGAAGCCGCATCTTCGACATGACCCTGATGCTTCAAAAGGAAGTCGTCGAGCGAATCACCAGCGGCCCCGGCTCGCGTGACTACGGCTACCTGTCGGTTGTTGTTCAGTATTATTGCGAGGCTTCGAAGTTGTTCGTTGTTCCGCCGACGGCATTCAAACCCGCTCCCAAAGTCCATTCGGCGGTCGTGCGGCTCGCGTTTCGTAAGCGGCCAGCCGTGGAGGTTCGTGATGAAGCGAGATTCTTCGCGGTTGTGCGGGCCTGCTTCGCGCAACGGCGCAAGACGATTCTCAACAATCTGAAGGCCGCGGCTTCGCAAATGAACTTTTCCAGTCCGATGGAGGATGCGTTGCGAGCGGCTGGCGTTGAACCAAAGCGACGCGCGGAGACCTTGTCGCTCGCGGAGTTCGCCGCATTAGCCGATTCGCTTTACATGTAGAGGCGGCCCTAAACGTGGCCGTCCCTTGGTGGAAAGTACTCGACGACAGCCAGGAGGGCGTCCACGGAGGGACGGCCGTACAGGTCAGCGCTTGACTGCGGGCTCTGCCTTTATCGAGTCGGTGATTCCTTTCGGATAGATCCACGCCAGCAGCGGCGTCGTCATCAACGTAGTGACTAAAGCCATCAGTACCATTATTGAGAATAGCGCCGGGGAGAGGATTCCAAGGTCGAGACCGATGTTGAGGATGACCAGTTCAACGAGTCCCCGTGTGTTCATCAGAACCCCCACAGCCGCGGACTCGCGCCAAGACATCCCGTTCATTCGAGCTGAAACGAGCGAGCCCCCCAACTTTCCAACAACTGCCAGCACGATGATCGCTCCGCAGTAGAACCACATGCCGGCACCCGTGATCAGAAAAAAACTGGATCGCAACCCGGTAAGCGCAAAATAGAGTGGAAGCAGCACCACCACGACCAGCGCTTCGAGCTTTTGCGACAGATCTCGCGACAGACCCGGGTGTCTCGGCATTACGATGCCCGCCAGGAAAGCACCAAACAGAGCGTGTACCCCCAGGGATTCCGTTATCCAGCCGGAAGCCAATACCACGAGCACAATAATCGCGACGAGATCCTGCGTCAGATTTCCGCGTTGTTCGTAGAGCGCCGCCAGCTTGCGCAGAGCCCGCCTCACAACCAGTAGCATCACAAGGACGAATGCCACGAGCCCGCAGAGCGTCAGCCACACCGGAAGTTGAAGACTTGAAGCGCGAACGATAACCGTGATGCCGGCAAGGATGCACCACGCGGTGACATCATCCACAGCCGCGCAGGTGATCGCTACGGACCCGACTCTGGTGCGAAGCATATTACGTTCGGTCAGAATGCGAGCCAGAACCGGGAACGCCGTGACGCTCATGGCGGCGCCCATAAAGAGAACGAACCCCGTCAAGCTGACGGTTTGGTCGGATAGCCTTGGATAAAGAAAAACCGCAAACAGAGAGCCGAGAACAAAGGGAGCGACGATACTGACCTGGCTAGTGATCACCGCTGCGCGACCCAGTTCTCGCAGGTGAGTTAAATCAAGCTCCAGGCCAACCAGAAACATGAACAGGAGGAGACCTATTTGGCTCAGCGAATTCAAATGTCCAAGGCTATCAGGCGGGAAAAGAGCAGACGATATACTCGGAGCCAGCCAACCAAGCAATGAAGGTCCAAGCAGGATCCCCGCGACCATCTCGCCGACCACCCGCGGTTGATGGAGCTTCCCGAATAACCAGCCGACAAGCCGCGCGACTATTAGAATGGTCCCGATCTGGAGAACTAACAGCTTGAAGCTGGCCATAGACGGAGGGAACGCGGACCGTTCAGGGCTCGGTTGATTTCAGCGTGGGCACGCGATCGTCAAAGTACAGGTACTTCGCAGAAAGAACCTGGCCCGGCTCCGGCTTCACTGATGGGTCAGCTTCACCGTCAGGCGAGAGGAACTCCTCGTAAAGCGGCGGCGGAATCTCAGCGAACTCCGACATCGGCCCGTACACCTCGTCCACGCCTTCCCGGAAAACGTCGCCGATCAAGAGGTTGATGATGTTGACTCGATGCTCGGGGTACTTCTGAAGAAACTTCGCGAAGCTGAATCCATCGCTGTAGAAGGCATGCACGAGCTTGCGCATGGACTCGATGCCGTTATCCAGCTTCGACTGAAACTGTCCGAGCCGCTCGCCGGAGAAGTCGTTGTTGTTGAAAGCGTCGTGGATCGCATCGGCGGCCAGCTCGGCCATCTTGAGTGCAAGGAGCACGCCCGACGAGTAAATCGGATCCAGAAACCCGTAGGCGTCTCCGATCAGAATAAACCCGTCACCCGCGCACTGTTTCGAACGGTAGGAGTAGTCGATGATTGAGTAGATTTTGTCGACGCGCTCAGAGCCCGCGACTCGCCTGCGGCACGATTCACATTTCTCGATCTCCTCGTTGAAGATCTTTGCCAGGTCTTTGCCGCGATCCTTCATCAGGTAATCGGGATCGGCGACTATGCCGACGCTTGTGATGTCGTTCTCGAGCGGTATATACCAGAACCACCCGCCGCTGCCGGGAGGAGTGCGGAGGACCAGCGTTGCGCCACCGTTCAGGTCCGGCTCGCGGTGCGCGCCCTTGAAATAGGAATACAGTACCGCTTTCCTTAGCTTGGGATCGCGGACGCGCCATTGAAACTTGTTTGAGAGCATTGCGCTTTGTCCGGTCGCGTCAACCACGACCTGCGCGTTGAGCTGCCGCACCGAGCCATCCGGCATTTGCGCTTCGACGCCGCACGCGCGGCCGGCCTCGAAAATCACTCGCTTGATCGGAGTCTTCTGATAAACGGTAGCGCCCTGTTCCCCGGCGTGCTCGATAAGCATCTGATCGAACACCGCCCGGGTTACCTGCCAGGTTACTGCGCTCTCATGATGGTTCGCTTCGAAGAAATAGAAGGGTCTCGACTCTTTACCCGCCCAGTTTGCGAATTGCACGCTGTACTTGACCACAAAGTCGCTTTGTTTGAGCTTCTCGAGGAAACCCATGCGCTGAAAAGTCCAAAAGGTATCCGTCATCAGCGATTCGCCGATATGATGGCGGGGGAATTGTTCTTTCTCGAAGAGTACAACCTTCCGGCCTTCGCGAGCCAGTATGCTTGCGATAGTGCTGCCGGCGGGACCACCGCCCATTACGATCACATCAAAACTACTTGTGTTGTTTTCCTTGGCAAGATTATGCATATCGAAGGACTTTCAACTCGGGTTCAAAAAACTCGGATAGGAAGTGGTCAACCTGGAGCAGCCCTCGGCGCGTCAGCGCAATCGTTCCATTGTTGCGGTGGAGCATCTCCTCCTGGTCCAGCCGTTCGTAAACGGTTTGAAACTCGTTCCATATCTCGACTCCGAACTTGCGGCGAAAGTAGCCCGTGTCGAGCGCGCCGGTCTTGAGCTGTAGAACCATCTCGCGGATGAGCTTCTGCCTCGGCGTCAAAGACAGCGCCCGCAGCAGCGGCAACTGATCGGAATCCAGGAGCCGGATGTATTCTTCGAAGCTGTGCGCGTTCTGGAAATGCACACCACCGAAATGCGAGAACGACGAAACCCCCAGCCCGATCATGTCTCCGCCGTGCCACAGCGCATCGGTGTAGATAAACCGGCAAGGCTTCTTTGTGGTTGCTACCGTGTACGCGCTGGCAACTCGATAGCCGCGCTCCTGAAACTGCTCGAACGCATAGTCAACCCAGCGACGCTTCGTCGGCCAATCGGCGATCGGAGAATCGAGCCCCTTTTGTATCATTTCCTGCGAGATGACCGTGTTGTAGGGCAGTTCCATCTGGTAGATCGTGACTGAATCCGGTTCGAGTTCGATTGTGCGTCGGACCGTGTCCCTCCATTTGTCTTCCGACTCACCCATCATGCCGGCGATAAGATCGATGTTGATCTGGGGAAAGTCGACCTGGCGAGCCCACTCGTAGGCCTGGTAAATCTCAGGCGAAAGATGGGCGCGACCGTTGGCTTCAAGAACGTCATCGTTGAAATGTTCGACGCCGAGGCTCAGCCGCGTGACGCCGATGTCCTTGAGAGTTTCCAGCTTGGACTTTCGCAGGGTGCCCGGCTCACACTCGAACGTGACCTCCTCGGCATGCTGCCAGCTCACGTGCCGGTTGAGCCCATTTACCAGGTATTCGAGTTGCCTTTCGCTGATGTAGGAAGGCGTACCGCCTCCGAAATACGCAAACCGAAGCTGTCTGCCTTGAAAGGCGCGAGCCCGACTATAAATCTCGTTCTCTTTGATTAAAGCATCGAGGTAGCGCTCGATCTCCGCGGCATTCTTGTCGGTGTAGACCTTGAAGTAACAGAATTTGCAGCGCTTGCGGCAGAAGGGGATATGAAGATACAGGCCGAGCGGGTCTCCGGTGCGCGGAGGTTGATTCAAGGCGTCAACGACATCCGGGATGTATTCAGCTTGCCACAGCGAAAACGGCGTATAGTTGGAGACAAAATAATTGCCGACCTCGGTCTTGGTTTCTGATGTGTTGATCATCGTTTCTTTTGGATGCCATTAGTGTCGTTATTCATTGTATCAACCGCTCCGGGCCGTTGCAATTTTCCATGGCGCTGTGCCATAGTACGCAGGCATTTTGCGAACGGTTGCGACCAAGTTCGAATGAAACGAGCACTGCTGCTGACTATTGTTGGTGCTCTGTATGTCCTGCATCAGGATTTCTGGTTCTGGCGCGAGGCGCGTCCCCTCGTCTTCGGTTTCCTTCCCATCGGGCTTTTTTACCACGCGTGTTACACAGTTGTGACGACCGCTGTGATGTGGCTGCTGGTAAAGCATGCGTGGCCCTACGAGCTGGAAGAGCGAGTGGGCGAGGAGGGAAGGGGAGACGGGGAGATGGGG
>JBASRN010000131.1:0-8344 GCA_049273855.1 Blastocatellia bacterium | reverse complement strand
GGAAACGGGAAGCAGGGGAGCAGGGGAGCAGCGGAGCGGATGGGACTTGCTAGGTCTTCCGGTATAAGCGAACCGATGAGATGTCTGCAAGTGACTCGAGGAGCTCGCGGCAGGGTTTCTTGAGAGTCGGATGAACAAGGTCGGGCGCGATTTCGCACAGCGGCTCGAGCACAAACCGGCGCTCGTGCATTCGTGGGTGAGGTAAGGTCAGAAACGGCGGCCCTGCGCGCGCCACGCCAGGCATAGCGGGATCGTCGCGTGTCTCAGCGAAGCCGCCTGCCGACTCGCCGTAAATCAATATGTCGATGTCGATCGGGCGAGGTCCGTCCGAAATCGTGCGCTCGCGGCCCATCGCGCGCTCGATGGCGAGCAGTTCTTTCAGTAGCCTGGAAATCCAGAAGACTGAAGTCATCCCTGGCGACTTGTCCCAGAGATCCTCGAGCCCGGCGGCCACGTCAGCGTCATCGTGAAGCGGCAAGACTGGCGTGACCCGAACCTCGATCACCTGATTCAGAAACCACGGCTGATCGGTGAAGCCGACGGGTTCTGTTTCGTAGATCGAAGACGTGTTCGTGACCTCGAGACCGAGCGCCTCGATGCGTTCGATCGCTTGACGAAGGTTGGCCTCGCGATCGCCAAGATTTGATCCCAGCCCGAGATAAACGCTTACCGGCCGTGGCGCAAGACATTGTTGATTGCTCGTTAATTCGTCAGCTTGGTTAGGGTGATTTGTCATTATCTACCGCATATCATAGAGTCACACTTCGATGACGACAACGGTCACTATAACAAAGCGAGGCGCAGAACGAGCGCGCGCGCGTCACTGCTGGATCTACCGCAGCGACGTCTCGAATGCGAACGGCGCGCGGCCCGGTGAGGTCGTCCGCGTTGTGGATCCCGCCAACCGAGTGATCGGGCACGCGCTCTACAGCTCGCGTTCGCAAATAACACTGCGCTTCGTCTCCTTCGATGATCGACCGATCAATCGGGACTTCTGGCGGGAGCGTATCTTGTCGGCCGAGAAGCTGAGAAGAGACGTCGTGCGGGACACGACGGCTTATCGGTTGGTCTACGGCGAAAGCGACTTGCTGCCGTCGCTGATCGTCGATCGCTTCAACGACTGTTTCGTGATCCAAACGCTGTCCCAGGGGATGGATGCGTTGAAGCAGATGTGGATCGAGATGCTGTCCGAACTCTACGGTCCGCGCGCGATCGTCGAACGCAACGAAGCCCGCGTGCGCGATCTCGAAGGCTTGCCGCGAACAGCCGGTGTGGTCCTCGGCTCGGACCCCGGCCAGCTCGTAATCGAAGAGAACGGAGTACTCTTCGCGGTGAACTTGATCGAAGGGCAGAAGACCGGAGCGTTTCTTGACCAGCGCGAGAACCGCGTCGCAGCGGCAGTCTACGCGCGCGGACGAGCGCTGGACTGCTTCACGTTTCAGGGCGGGTTCGCTCTTCATCTGGCGCGCGGAGCTGAGCAGGTCACCGGGGTTGATGTTTCGGGGGCGGCGATAACTCAAGCGAAGTGCAACGCCGAGTTGAACGGGATTGCAAACGCCGAGTTCTTCGAGACAAACGTCTTCGATCTGTTACGCGAGCTGGAAGAGAGGGGCGAACGATTCGACGTGATCAATCTCGATCCTCCGGCATTCGCAAAGAACCGCGTATCGGTCGATGCGGCGAAGCGCGGCTACAAGGAGATAAACCTTCGCGCCATGAAGTTGCTCGGCGAAGGCGGGACGCTTATAACCTCAACCTGCTCATATCACATGAGCGAGGACGCGTTTCTAAACGTGATCGCCGGCGCGGCGGCGGATGCGCGCCGGTCGGTTCAGATCATCGAGAAGCGAACGCAAGCGCGCGATCACCCGGTGCTGGTCTCGATGCCTGAGACCTACTATCTGAAGTGCGCAATTCTGCGCGTTGCTTGAAGCAAGGGTTCGACATGACATCAGAAACCACATCCGTGCCCGCCGCGTTTGTCGAGTCTCGCGACGAGAGGGTATTCCTAAAGGGACCCCAGTCGCGGCGTTGGGAACTTTGGATGCTCGGGCGAATCGTGCGCGAATTTCTGAGGGGATTCCGCGTGCTCCACTTCGTGGGCCCCTGTGTCACAGTGTTCGGCTCTGCGCGATTCGCCGAGGACCATCCTTACTACGATGTAGCCCGGCGGATTGGCAGCCGATTGAGCGACGTCGGCTTCACGGTGATGACAGGTGGCGGTCCAGGCATCATGGAAGCAGCCAATCGCGGGGCTAAGGAAGCCGGCGGGTATTCGATCGGGTGCAACATCGCGCTTCCGCTCGAGCAAAAACCGAACCCGTACCTGGATCGGGTGCTGACCTTTCGCTACTTCTTCGTGAGAAAGGTCATGCTGATCAAGTATTCCTACGCGTTTGTGGTGATGCCCGGGGGAGTGGGAACGATGGACGAGTTCTTCGAAGCGGTGACGCTGATTCAGACCAAAAAGATTCAAAACTTCCCGGTGGTCTTGATGTGCAAGCAGTACTGGCGTCTGCTCGAGGCTTTCCTGGAACAGATGGTCGAGATTGGCACTATCGACGCGTCGGACCTGGACTTACTGTTGCTGACTGATTCCATCGACGAGGCGATGGCTCACATCCAGAAACACGCGGTGCAGCAATTCGGGCTAAAGAGAGTGCCCAGGCCGTCGAAGTTGCTGCGAGAGTAACCAGCTATCTGCTGGGTCGCTCATGATGCGCGGGCCGGTTGTAGCTACACATCAACGGTTGGCGCATCACATCGCTATCGCACGGTTGCGGTCACCTTGCTGCTCCCGATATTCAAGCTCGAATCAGAGCAACGAAACGCAATCAGGTGCTCGCCCGGCTGATCGAACTTCACACTCACCTTGAAGATCTCGTGAGCTGAGTCGGCAATTCCATCTACAGGAAAGATCAACCGCCAGGCTGCTCCGTCAACGCTGTACTCGCCTCTTACAATCCGGCTTGTCGCGTCGGTTACGTCGAAAGTCACTTCCGCGGTTTGACCGGTGATCGACGGCCCGCCGACTTTCACCACCGGAGGAGTATTGTCAATCTCGACGGCATCGGTGGCTTCGTCGTCGGTAAGCGCCAGCCCGGACGGGTTTCCCGGCGCATCGCTGGCTACGACCTTGAACAGGTAGTCCCCGTCCGGCAGTCGGTTTCCATCGATAGTGTAGTACGGCTGCGTGAGGTCATCCGCCAGCGAGTGCCACTCGTCGTCGCCAAGCGTGCGATAGAGCAACTTGTAAACGAGCGGGTCGTCATTGGGATCGCTTGCTTGCCACGACAAGGTGCGCGCGCCCTTCTGGAAGTAGCGGCGAGGCGGGACGTTTGATGCGACCCCGAACAGTTGAGGGTCCAGCCCGGAAGACGCGATCGAAGGATCGATCGACAGCGGCATCTCCTGCAGGGCGATGCCGGGCGGCAAGACGCTGACCGAACTTATGTCGGGCGACTGGTTGCGAGGCAAGTACGCGACGACCACGGATTGAAGCGTAGCCGGCGCCGGGTTGCCCCTGGCGGTTTGAGCTGAAGAAGCTGCGCTGGCCGGCGAGTTCTTGAGGCTCGCGCGCCATTGAATGAATCGGGCGCGCGGGCTTGTGATCTGATCGCCGCTCGGGTTTCGATAAGGCGCTGACCAATCGCTCCAGGTCGGGTCGGTGGTCTCTGTGTTTCCGCTGCGCGTCTGTAGCTCGACGTTGCCGGTGCCTCGCCAATTGATCACCCCCCACTGCCCGGCGAACCTGGTGTCGCGCACAGGCGAAACGTAAGTCCCCTCGCTCACCGGGTCGCGGCCGATTCGATATAACCGGCCGAGATTGCTTGACGTAGCGAAGAGCTTGTCGCCGACCGCGATGATTGTCGAGGTTTGATCTTCAGGCGATTGAATCAACAAGGTGTACGAGCGATCAGGCGCGATCTCGTAAACGCGTCCCTTGCTTCCAGTGCCAACCAAGACGCGCCCGTCAGACAGCGGTCTCATGCCAAAACCGATCGAGTCGCTCGATTGCCAGCAGACTTCGCTTCCGCCGTCGGGCGCGATGCAGAACACCGCGCTGCGCGCGCCCTCGGCCCCGCGCCGGCTTGAGGGTTGGCTGAACGCTCCGGAATAGTCGGGCGCGGAAGAAACGGCTGGTGTTTGATCCTGATCGTCTGAAGCCGAGATAGTGATAGTGCCCTCGCTTGAGACGCTTGAACTGGAGGAGGTGCCAACGCTCAACGCCTTTTGCGAGCTGCCTTGTTGATTCACGCCGAGCGCGAAGATCGATCCGTCCAAGGCGGCCACAAGCGAATGAATCTCTTGCAGCGGCGAATCAAAAAGCGCGAATAGTTTCCCGTTCGGAGAAACCCTGAGCACAAGCCCCGCCGGATCGGTTCCGGCTATCAGGTTCCCGCTCTTGTCCAGCGCGAGCGAAACGATGTTGGTTTCGTTCGTGTCGGCAAGCACGCCAGACTTGCCCGCGGTGTCGATCTTGTAGATCACGCCCTTGTCGCCCGTGCCGGCATAAAGCGACGAGGTTGCAGAATCGAATGCCAGCGACCAGATGTACTTGTCGGCGGGATCGGAGAAGACCGACTGCTGACCGTCGGGAGCGATCTTGTAGATTTTTCCGTCGGGCGAGGTCGCCGCATAGAGGTTCCCCCGCGGATCGGTCGCCAGCGCGGTCACGTCAAGTTCGGGCGCGTCGTACAGAAGCCGACCCGCGCCGCTGGGCTCAACTTTGAAGATGCGTCCGTCGTGTCCCGTGCCCAGATAGATGTTGCCCGCCGCGTCGCTGGCGCTCGACCAGATGTAAGCTTCCTTCGTGTCGAACACCAGCGTGAACGCCGGAGCTAGCGTGATCGAGCCATTCTCGGCGATCGACACGCCGCGCGCATCGCCTTTGAGCACGTCGCCTTGTTTTGAGGTTTCCCAGAAAACGGGTCCGCTAGCCAATACCGGTGCTGCGACGGAAACAAGCGCGAACGCTACGAGTGCCGACGCGCGACGACCGAGAGCCTTGAACATGACAACTTCCTTCCGCGCCTGGCCTGTTCTGCGATCCCCAGGCGCTGACAAAATGAAAGCCCGCAACTCGCGCGGGCTTCTGATTACCAATTATTCGTCAGACGAGCAGCAGCGTTCGATCCTCAATTTCGATTTCGATCGCCTGGCTACCTGATCACGCTGATCGTTATCGACTGCTGCCCGGTGATTATGAACTGCGAAGGCGCAAGCTCGTGCTCTGCAAGCGTGGCGATCGAAAGCGTCGTGTAGCCGCCTGACGTCCGCTGCGAGCCGAGCGTCGCAAGCACCGACGGCGGCAGCACGGGCATCTCTTCGTTGTTGACGATCGCGCCAGTACCCGCGCGCAACACTTTCAGGTAGAGCCGGTTGTTCTTCTTGAGCTTGTTGATCGCGCGCACAAGCTGACTCAAGTCTCGCGGCGTGAAATCGGCCGACGGCTGCGCGCGTTCGGCCAGGTTCATCGAAACGCCGTCGCCGACCAGGATCACCAGCGGCCCGATCGGCGCGTCGGCGGGTATTACCAGCGGGATACGCTCGACAAACTCGGCTCCGTTGTCGTGGCGCGCGAACGCCTGAATCTCGATGCTCTCGCCCCGCCGCGCTTCGGTCTTGTCTATCCAAAGCCGATTCAGCGAGCCGCTCGACCGCGCGTCGGTTGAGGTGATGTCGACGTCGATGACCTTCATATCGAGGGCGCTGAATCCGCTGTTGAACAGAACCGCCAGCGGCTGAGCCACGGCGTTTACCGCCAACATCGCGGCGCCGTTGGCCGCCGAGAAACTATTGTCCAACACAACGTCGGGCTCGCCGTTTATCGCTATGCGCCCGGTGAGCTTCAAGGTTTGATTTCCCAGTTGACGCTCGGTGGCGGCGATGGCCGAGAACATCGTCATCCTTGTAAGAAGCGGCGTGAGAAACGCGTCCGAAACGATCTCGAAGTTGTAAACCTCGGTCTTATTCCGGCTTGTGTGCACGGTCAGCCGAACCGGCACCATTCGCGGTTTGTCGCCGAGCTGGCCGAACACGCCTGTCGAACGGTCTTGATTGATCGAGCCCACAAGGCTGCCGCCGGATGAAAGCTTGAACGAGTTGTTTACGTTCGGAACTACTGTGATGACCGAGGACTCCGCCATCGGCCACGAAGTAAGCCCGGAGCTCAGAAACGGATGCCCGAACGCATAGATGCGCTCGCCGTTCCGATATGTCACCGTTCCCGACGCGTCGATCGTGAAATCTCCGCGGACCAGTTGCACGGTCACCGACGAACCGGCGGCAAGAGTCTCTTCATTGAAGGGCATCATCGGGCCGAGGTTCGATCCTCCGCCAATGCCGGCGATGGGCTGTATCCCCAGCCGCTTCAGGTCGGAAGCAAACATATCGACGGTCGCTTGCGAGATGCCTGAGAAGGTGACCGGTGTTGCTATTGGCACCATGGTTTGACCGACCTGAGGTGTCACCGCGCCCCCGCTCACAGTCTGAGTCTGGGCTGGACCCCTCGAGGACAAGTCCGCGGCGGCTGATCCGTCGGCGGCGCCGATCAATGTCTTGAAGCTAACGCGCTGGCCCGAGCGAGGCGATTCCTCCCCGCCCTGTTCGAACACTCCGATCATGTACTTGATGGGAGTGATTCCCGCTATCGGTTCTTTTGCAAACGGGAAGGCGTAGGCCACCGCGCCAACTAACTTGCCGTCGATGTAGACCGGGCTTCCGCTCATGCCGGCGAACACGCCGGTACGTTCGACAAGCGGTCCGCTGAGCCGGGCGATAACGATGGCCTGTTTGGGATTTGGCATTCCCTGGAGGGTGCCGAGCACCTCGACTTCGAAACGCTCGGGCTTGGAACCCTGGAAGACCGACATCCCGTGGCCTTTCATGCCCGGGCGCACCTGCTCGAGCGGCATAAAGTTGGCGTCTCCGTTCGAGTCCGAAGCAAGAGCGGTAACGGTGAGAAGGGCAAGCAAGCAAAACGCGGTGAGAACGTGCTTCATAAGTTTTCCTGTTCGCGGGCCAAAGGACTAAGTCTTCGAGAGCACCTGAGCTAACGAGGGCTATTTAAGTCATCGGTATCACGGGAAGCTCGATTGGATGATACCCGTGCCGAGATTTGAGAGTCAAGACATAGGCCCGCTTGGCGTTATTGTATTGTGGAAGGTCGTGCCGAAGACAGCCTGGAAAGAGATCAAATACGTTCGGGACAGATTCAGTCAAGCTAAGGCTTCTGTAGCGCCTTCCGAAGCCTCATCAGATCGGCTCTCTCCGCCCCGCGTGATTGCCTCTCTCTCATTTCTAGCCTCATTTACCCCTCCTGAGACCTTTCCGGGTCTCAGAAGGTAAATTAATTTCGTCTAGATTTCTTTCGTCAGGCAACGAATCGATTTCGTTTCGATTTTTCGTGAGTCAATGCGGCAGCTTGCGCCGATGGCAACCAAGTGTAGAATGGCACCTATGGAACGCGACCTTAAGGAAGAAGCAAAGCGTCTGATCGATAGCCTTCCGTCTCTTTCGTCGTGGGAGCAGCTTATGTACGAGATCTATGTGCGTGAGGCGATCGAGATGGGGCTCGCTGACAGTAACGAGGGCCGAAAGACACCCGTCGAGGACGTTCGAGCGGAGTTTGGTTTGCCACAATGAAGGTGAAGTGAAAGCACGCCTTAGCACCCACGTTCAGCCTCGCTTCTGAAAGAGCAACCTCTTGAGTTTCCCTGCCCCGGCGGCTACCATCACACCTATTAATGATCGATATTCACAGCCACATTCTTCCCGAAGTAGACGATGGTTCGCACAGCCTCGAAGAATCACTCGAGATGTGCCGGGCGTCGGCCAAAGACGGCATAAGTGTGATGGTCGCCACGCCTCACGCTCACGACGGCATGCACACGACCCACGACCCAGAGATACTGCGTTTAAAGGTCGCCGAGTTGAACGAACAACTCGGGGGAGCGCTTCGGGTGGTGCTAGGCTGCGAGCTTCGGTTTACCCACGACATCGTTCGGCAAATCTGCGAGACGAAGACCGCTCCCACGATTGCCGGTGGACCTTACGTGTTGGTCGAGTTTCCCCACGCCGTCATACCTCCGGGAAGCGAGCGGCCGTTGTTCGAGTTGATAAGCAATCAGATCAAACCCATCATTGCGCATCCGGAGCGCACTCAGATGCTGATCGCCGAGCCCGAGCGGTTCTTTCCTCTGATCGAGATGGGCGTGCTCGGTCAGATGGACACCGGATCGATCACCGGCCAGTTCGGGAAGCGCGTCCAGCAAACCGCGCGGATGCTGCTCGAGTGCGGACTGATCCACTTTATCGCCAGCGACTGCCACAACACCCGCAA
>JBASRN010000261.1:0-29434 GCA_049273855.1 Blastocatellia bacterium | reverse complement strand
GCACATACTGATATTCGCGTTCGATCTTAGAGTTGCCGGGCTGCCCCTTGCCGGTTCCTTCCCAGGAACCTACAAAAACATTTAACGGCTTCCAGACGTCCGGCGATTTGTCGGCTTGTGTGAAACTCACAGCCGGCAGGACAAGAATGAGCAGAATCGCTTTAAGCAAAAGAATCTCCGGTTGCGATGTAGACAGCCGCCACTTATGAGATCTAGGACCTCGGGCCTAACGGCCAGCGTTTGCTGTCTGCGCAGTGGGGCGGCCGTACTTCTGCGTGGCAAAGCCAACGATCAATCCGAGGATTGCGCCTGGTAGCATGATCTCGAAATAATAGTGCTCGCCGGTCTCGCTTGGCATGGCTGCCACCGCGAACGCGAGCAGCAAACCGATGGCAAGCCCGAATACGATTCCCAGTGGCAGCGAGTTGAACTTCTTGGCGAAGTAGCCGATCAGTATGCCGGCGACCAGCCCCTTGACCGTCGAGCCGATTACTATACCAACAAGGAAGGGCCTCACCTCGGGCGTGAACCACGCCGTCAGTCCGTCAAAGATCCCCAACACTCCGCCAAGCACAAGACCAAGCACCGGTTTCGACATTTTGAATCTCTCCTCCTTTTTCTGTTCTTGTAGTTCTGTTAAACACTCGCGCCCGTTCCTTTAACGTCCCACCCAGAAAAACACAATCAGCCGCATGATCAGGTAAGCGACAATCAGCAAAACAAGGAACCGATTCTTGCCAAGCCATCTGCCCGACTTCTCGAAAATGTTCTCTCGATAAGCCGAGACGGGCTGGCCGTCCAGAAACCTTACCACGTCACCTGCGATTTCTTCGGCGCTCGCGTATCGATCTTCACGCCGGTCGGACATGGCTTTCAAACAGACTGCTTCGATGGCCCGCGGAATCTTCTGATTGATCTGGCGAGGACGCGGCGGCAGTTTGCGGGTTGTTTGCGCGCGCGCATCCAATGATCCCAGGTGTTCGAAGGGAGGCCGGCCGGTGAACAAGAAGTACAGAATCGCGCCAAGCGCGAAGACGTCGCTGCGTTGATCGAGCAAGTCAGTCTTGCCCATCGCTTGTTCCGGCGCCATATAGGCGGGAGTCCCGATGACTGTCCCGCCCTTCGTGTCGCCCGACGCACCTCCGGCGAGCGGCAGCGTCGCGATAAGATCGACGTCTTGGATGGCGCGAACCTCGAACCCGCGGTCTGTCGCGGAAGCGTCATCCGGTACGCCATCGCTGAGGACCTTTGCTACGCCCCAGTCCATCACCAGCACTTCGCCGAATGGCCCGACCATGATGTTCTCCGGCTTGAGGTCGCGATGAATGACGCCGCGCGCGTGCGCAAACGCGACTGCTTCGCACACCTTTTGAAAGATCCGCAGCAGATCGGAGAGCGAACTCGCGCCGGTTGCGAACTGATCCAGCCGCTTCCCCTGAACAAGCTTCATCGCGTAGAACACGCGTCCGTCATCAAGCAAGCCGACATCGTGTATTGGAACTATGCTTGGATGTTCGAGCAGCGCGACGATTCGAGCTTCGCGCGTCATACGAGACGCAAGCGCGCCGGTCCGATCGGCTTCTTTCATGACCTTTACGGCGACCTTGCGGCCAAGGTCCACGTCCTGCGCGAGGTAAACAGTGCCCATCCCTCCCGAGCCCAGTTTGTGAATCACCAGATACTTCAAGCTTCCGAGGTCGGGCAAGTCGGCCTGTTCGCGAAGACGTTCGACGGCATTATCGGAGAGCCATCTCATTTCGGGTCTACTCCAAGCAGCGCGCGCGCTTCGCGGCGGTATTCTTCGTCGGTCACGGTCAGCTCGCGGAGCTTCTCGAGAACGATTCGTCGGAACTCGCGCCGCGCGAGCGCAAGATAGTTGGTTACGTCGCTTGTGGATAGACCAAACTCCACGGCGAGAGCTTTGTAGCTGGTCTTGGGCGCGCCATCATCATCCTCGAGCACGTATCGCTCGAAGAGTCGAAGATGGGCTCCTTTGCCGGAGTCGAGCATGTGCCCGCGAAAGCTATCGAGCGCAATACTGAAGACGCTTCGCGCCCACTCTTTTTCGAAGTACTCGTCAATCGCGTTGACAGCGGGGCGCGTCCCGATCTTTAACTGTTCTTCGGCGCCGTCGAAATCCAGCGAGAGAATCGTCGCGTCTCCACCCCGTTTGATCCGGCTCGCGGCTTTGTTTTCGTTCGCGACAAATCCATCCAGGCATGTTCGAAGGAACGTTCGGAATTTTGCCTTTGAGGCGTCGTACCGGCCGAAGAAGTTCTTCTCGATCGCTTCTAGAAAGAAGCCCTGCGTCAGATCGCGCGCGTCTTCGCTCGTTTTGTTCCACTTGATGCGGACGTACTTGTACACCGGCATCCAGTAGGCGGAAACAAGCACTTCGAATGCGCGGGCGCGTTCTTCATGGTCGGAACTTGAAGCGGCGACGATGGCGGACAATCGAGTGACGGGAAATCTATCGCGTGGAGCTCCGCTGTTCGAATCATCGTTCATTGCTTGAATGGCGTTCGCCGACAGCGTTCTTCACACTTCAAATAAGTTCAACTGAGGATGCGCTGGGCGCCTAAAAGCCGCGATTGATAACTCCGCCGCGCCAGGTTCAATTCCATACTTGCGGCAGGCGAGTTTGTACATCGAGTTGATCTGCTCCGCGAATACGCCCTCGCCTCTCATCCTTGAACCGAAGTTCGGATCGTTGAGCTTGCCACCGCGAATCTCGCGAATGCGATTCAGCACTTTTTTCTTTCGATCGGGGAAGTGCTCCTCTAACCAGTTCTCGAAGAGCTCTGCGACTCCGTGCGGCAAGCGGACCACCACATATCCGGCGTGGCGCGCGCCGGCTTTTGCAGCCGCCTGAATGATCGATGGGATTTCGTGGTCCGTTAAGCCCGGAATGATCGGCGCGGCCAGCACGCGGACCGGCACACCTGCCTGGGCCAAAGCCTCGATCGCCTCGAGCCTGTTTTCCGGTGTTGACGTACGCGGCTCCATCACCCTGGCCAGTTCCGCATCGAGCGTCGTGACCGAAACGCAAACGGCTGCCGCGTTGACGCTCGCGAGTTCCGTCAAGATATCGATATCGCGGGTGACGAGGTGGTTCTTGGTCACGATGATGACAGGATTGCGAAACTCGGCCAGAATTTCGAGACAGCGCCTGGTGAGCTGGAGCTTGCGTTCAATGGGCTGATACGCGTCGGTCACTCCGCTGATCGCGACGACCTTGGGCTGCCACTTCGGCGATGCAAGCTCCTCGCGAAGCAGTTCGGGCGCGTTTTCCTTGACGAGGATCTTTGTTTCAAAATCGAGCCCCGCGGAAAAACCGAGATACTCGTGGTACGGGCGCGCATAGCAGTAGATGCAACCGTGCTCGCAGCCTCGATAAGGGTTGATGCTCGCGTCGAAGCCGACATCCGGGCTGTCGTTGTAGGTCAGCAGCGAGCGCGACGCGTCTTTCAGGTACTGAGTCTTGACCGCGCGTTCTTCGTCGTCGGGCGACTCGAGTATGGGAAGGTACGCGAGCCGCTCGAAACGGTTCGGCGGGTTTTCAGGCGTGCCCCGCCCGCGCGATGTGTCTTGTTTTAACTGCCGCTCCACGAGTTTTAGAACCTCCTGCTGGACATTGGGGTGTCAGCCCATCGCTCCGTGCTTCTTGCCGGCATCCCGCCGTGACTCTTCGTAATCCTCAATTTGCTTGCGAAGACTCGCGAGCTGACTCTGCATCGACTCTTTCTCCGCTTGTACCAAGCGAGGATGCATGCCTTTCTTAGATCCAGGAAGCTTGGCGAAACGGATGAGGGTTTGTTCGAACTTTCTGACCTCGGCCTTTGTGATCCTGTACTCACGCTGATTCCTGATCATGGTTATCTCGCTTCGACCATTTGAATCAAGCAAACTGCAATGGAAGGCTGATGTCAACCCAGCGCTGTGCACAACTGAACATTGCGTCGCTTCACGCCATTGCTTCCCGCTGCCTCACCTGCCTGCCTTGACTGCTTGTTCTCGGCTGATAGAATCAGCGTCGAATTCCCGCTTTGCAACTTATTCACGGACTGGTCATGAGGATCGATCGGATGGCTCAGTTCGGGGCCCGGAACTTCGGCTATTCGGCGGGGCACATTGCCAAAGCCTTCCGACTTCGAGGCGACGCGTTTTAGTGGTTGCCTTCAGCGCCGGAACCCTTGACAGCCATTCGAGGATTCTCTATTATTTTCGGTGAATTTTCGATCATTCCACAAGGCAGGACTGCTTCCCGCGACTGCGTCTTCGCATTGTGTTGCTCAGAGCTTCTAGCTTTTGAGCCCTAGAGTACTTGGAAGGCGAGAGAAAGACTAATGTTAGAGATTCGCGAGCTAGTAGAGCTGCTCGGCTATGAAGCGTCGCCGCACTTTCGGAGCGGCGAGAGCATGTTTGAACCAGAGGCGGTTCATTACTTTCGGTTAGCGAAGGAGAAACGAGGCGAGAGGTTCAGGGTCACGGGCTTCTACGTTTTTGAGACAGGAAGAACCGAGAGCGGATGGCTTCCCACAAAGCCGGCGGTCTGTGTCGCCGCCGCGCCAACCATCGCAGACGCTGATAGGCTCCACCGGCGTATTTGGAATCTCGGCAATGTACCGTTCCTCATTGTCCGACTTCCCGACGAGATTCGCGTCTATTCGGGGTTTCGTTACGACGCTTCAGGGCAGCAAGCCGGTCTGATTTTGTCGGAACGTTCCAACAGTAAGGGACACTTGCGTTCCGTTCTCAGCGACTTCTCCGCTGATTCGATCGACTCGGCGCGAATCTGGCAGGCTCGAAGGGATAGACTTAGTACCCAATATCGCGTTGATACAACCCTCCTGGAAAACCTCCAACACTTAGCGCAAGCCCTCGCCGTACACTGCACCCCGACCCTGGAGTTGGCGACAGCGCACGCGCTGATCGGGAAGTTTGTTTACCTGCGCTACCTTCGTGATCGCAGAATCCTGGATGACGACTGGCTTGCAAAGCAGAGAATTGATTTAGATGGGGTCTTTGGGCCCCAAGCGACCGTGACGGAACTGGCTAGCCTTGTGCAAAAGCTCGAAGCGCGCTTCAATGGCGACGTCTTTCACCTTGAGTTCGCCACAAGCGGTCAGCTGAATGACTCACACGTTCAGCTTGTAGCATCCGTTCTGGCCGGGGACAAGATACATCCGACCGAGAGTGGCATCGTTAAGCAGCTCCACTTGAAATTCCAGGCCTACGACTTCAGGCACATTCCAGTCGAAACGCTTTCATCAATCTACGAACAGTTCCTCCACGCTCAGCAGAAGGGAAGGTCGGAAGGGGCCTACTACACACCAGAAGTGGTCGCGGACTATATTCTCTCTGAAGTCAACACAGTTCGTCAGCTAATGCCGGGTGCGCACATTCTCGACGCCTCCGCCGGATCAGGAGTTTTCTTGGTCCTTGCCTATCGGAGGCTCATTGAATTGGAACGCAGGCGGACTGGGGCTGTCGAGCCGATGCGGCTCCGCGGGATTCTTCTCGAAAGCATTTATGGAGTTGAGCGACAGCCTGATGCTTGCAACGTAGCTGCGTTCAGTCTCATCCTGACGCTCCTGAATTACATCGATCCACCGGCGCTGCATGCAAACGAAGAATTCAAATTCCCAGATTTGCTCAACAAGGACCAACGCATATTTTGTGACGACTTCTTCAATCCCAGACTCAAGCTCTCAATTCCTAAAGGTGGCTTCGATTTTGTAGTTGGCAATCCTCCTTGGATTGAGCTGAAACCTGACTCGAAGGACGAAGAGTCCGCTAGGGACTGGATTTCCAAGGAGAAGTCGATTGCCGGTAATCGCGTTGCAGATGCGTTTGCAGTGAAAGCGGGGCGGTTGCTCTCAGAAGACGGAGTCGCCGGATTGCTCCTTCCCGCAACTACTTTGTTCACGGTTGAGGGGAAACGATTTCGCCAAAAGTTCTTCAACGAATTCTCGGTGGCCCGAGTGACAAACTTGGCAAACTTGAGAGGCAACCTGTTTGGCGGCCGGGTCATTCAGCCAGCTGCGACTCTAGTATTTCGGAAGGATGCAGAGGACCGGCGCCTGTCGCCAATTCTTCATTTCGCTCCGTTCGCTGCAAACCAAGTTACTGGGAATGCGGATCAACTGTGGGCTCTAACTATCCACGGGAGCGATATTCAGCAGGTCTCGCAGGCTGACGCCGCGAAAGGTGAGACGAGTGTTTGGAAGCTTGCTCTTTGGGGAACACCGCGGGACGCGCGGGCGCTTGACCGAATTCAGCATCTCTATCCGCTCACCCTTGAACGCCTGTGTGAGAAAAGAGGCTGGGGCAAGGAGATGCCGCGAGAGGGCGCTCAATTGAGGCGCCGCGACGAAAAGGAGGAGGTTCTTTCTTCTGACGAGTTGGAGGATCGCGAGTTGAAGGAGAAGAAGCAGGAGGAGGTTGTCCCTTCTGACGAGTTGAAGGAGAAGAAGCGCTTCGATACCAGCAGATTCAACAAACTCACAAAGGGCGGTCTGCACTTCTCGCTACCCAGCGGCGTACTTGTTCCTATTCCCGAGGAGCGGTGCTACGTTCGAAAGAGAGGCGGGTTTAGCGGTCTGGTAGTGAACCGCCCACCCCATCTTATGATTTCGGCGACATGGAAAAACTTTCTGATCTATAGCGAAGAGTACTTCGCCATCCCCCCTCGCCAAATGGGGATTGCAATACCAGGAAGAGTCTCAGCCGAAGACAGAGAGTTTATGCGAGCACTGACTGTTTACCTTGGATCAAGTTTAGTGGACTATTTTCTCTTTTTCCAGGTTCCAGAGTGGGGCGTCTATAGCACCTTCCCGCACGTCGTATTGCGCGCGGTTCGGAGCATTCCCACGCCTGACTTCACTGCTGAGCAAGTTGCGACTCTGGCCCAAACACATCGGGAACTGATCCTGGGAGAAAACAGCTTTCATCTTCAAAGCTATGAAGGGGAGCAGAATACAGCGAAGCAGCGATTGATCGATCAGACAGTTTTCGACTCCCTTATTGTCACCAATGAACTGCGCCTTGTGGTCGAAGATTTCCGTGAGAATCGGCTACCGCTCGACCAAGGTCGCTCTGTTCTGGAAATGCTCGGCGCGCGACCTACTACTAGAGCACTCCAGTCTTATGGTCGCACGCTACGAGATGAGCTAGACCGATTCCTACTGGGCGAAGCCCGAGCGAGTGTCGATCTTCTTACCTCTCCCGATCTGATTCGTTGTGAAGTCCGACTTCATACTAACGGCCAGCGAAGCACTTATGCGGTCAATGTCGCGGAGGCTACCGGCCAGCAAACCAGACAAATGCTCCGATCCCTGCGTGTGCAACTTGGAGAGCGGTTCAGCCAGTGGGTGTATGTGGACAGGAGCTTGAGAGTTTTCGAAGACGACGCTGCTCAGATATACAAAGCCCCAAGGCTGATGGACTGGACTCGTACTCAGGCGCTAAACGACGCAGACGCCATTATCACCGACATACTCGGTAGTGGAGAGCCAGCTACATGAGTCGGTCACGTATCTCATCAAAGCTCGCGAACCCTACGTGGGCGGCATTTCGGCGGCAATGTCACCGGTTTCTTGCGATCGGTTATCGACAAGCTCTCCCACGCATTCAGCGCGAGCCGGATCAAGAGACCGATATAACCGGCTATATTTGCGAAGCCATGGACAATTGGTTTCGTGAGCATTCGGAGGAAGCCTTCTTGTTTTTCATTAAGGACGACCCACCTCTCAGCGGAGGTGGGCGAACCGGGACACGGCGACTCCGAACGGACATCATCATCAGTTATGCGGCAGGTAAGCGCCCTGAATTCTTCTTTGAAGCGAAACGATTGCATCACACCAAAGCCATCGCATCACGTTACATTGGTGAAGCGGGTATGGGTTGCTTCATCAGCGGGCGCTACGCTAGTCATTGTCACGAAGCTGCTATGATCGGCTATGTTCAGTCAGACACACCGGAAAGCTGGCAAGCCACGCTTCAGTCAAACATCGAGCAACAACGGGATGACCTACAATTGGACCGTATCATCGAGAGCGTCAACTTCGAAGAGTCATTTCCTTTGGAGTGGATTAGCTGTCATCAAAGATCTAGTTTGGCGGCGTTAAGCTTGTTTCATATCGTGCTGGACTGTCGTAGGAATCAGAGAAGTGCATGATCGAACGGCCAATTGCCGGCGATCCTTCGATTGCGACCTTTCGGCTGCTTGATGGTAGGATTAAAGGACGCCAGATCCACTCGTACTAGGCTATCGAGATCGATTGAAGGAAGATCAAAATCAAGAGGTATCTGAACCAAAGAGATGAAGACGCGACGAAAAGAGCCAACGCAGTTTGCCGTTTGCGTAACCGACTCCGAGTCTGATCTCAAGTTGTGCAAGGTCTACCAAGTCTTGCAAGACGAACAAGCAGCCAAGGAGAATTACCTTCGCATCATCGACGAGTCCGGCGAAGATTATTTGTATCCGGCAAGCTTCTTCGTGTTTGTCGAGGTCTCAAAGTCGGCGCAGCGCGCTCGGCTCGGCGCGTCGTGAAGGAATGCACTGATGAGCCTCAACCTCTTTCATCCCGCAGTTGCCAACTGGTTCGCTAAACAATTCGCCGCGCCCACTCCACCTCAGGAGCAAGCATGGCCTTCGATCAAAGAGCGCCGCCACACCTTGATCGCCGCGCCTACTGGGTCTGGAAAGACGCTGTCGGCGTTTCTCGCGGCCATCGACGATCTGGTCAGGCTTGCGTTGGCCGGCACGCTCGAAGACGCGACCCATGTCGTCTATGTCTCTCCGCTCAAGGCCCTCTCGAATGACATTCAAAAGAACCTCCAGGAACCGCTTGCCGGCATCCAGCAAGAGCTGAAGGCGCTGGGTCTGGATGAGATCAACATTCGCACGATGGTTCGCACAGGCGACACCTCAGCCTCCGAGCGCGCCGCGATGACCAAACGCCCGCCGCACATCATCGTCACCACACCCGAGTCGCTGTACATCCTGTTGACCAGCGAAGGCGGACGGCGAATGCTTCAGACGGCGCGCACGTTGATCGTAGACGAAATCCATGCGATGGTCGGCAGCAAGCGCGGCTCGCATCTCGCGCTCTCGATCGAACGGTTGCAACAGCTTGCCGGAGACGATCTGGTTCGCATCGGACTCTCAGCCACGCAAAAGCCGATCGAAGAGGTCGCCCGCTTCCTTGTCGGCTCGGCAAACATCGATGAAGACGGAACGACGCCCGACTGCACGATCATCGACTCGGGTCACAAGCGCGAACTGGATCTTGCGGTTGAAATGCCCGGCTCGCCGCTCGGGGCGGTGATGTCAGGCGAAGTGTGGGACGAGGTCTATGACCGTCTCGCTCAGTTGATCGCCACTCATCGAACGACGCTCGTCTTTGTCAACACGAGGAGGATGGCCGAGCGAGTTGCGCGACACCTGGGTGAGCGGATCGGCGACGAGAACGTCACGTCACACCACGGCAGCCTCGCTCGCGAGCAGCGGTTGGTCGCCGAGCAAAGACTGAAAGCCGGGGATCTCCGCGCGCTGGTTGCGACGGCTTCGTTGGAGCTTGGAATCGACATCGGCGACATCGACCTTGTTTGTCAGATCGGTTCAACGCGTGCCATTTCGACTCTTCTGCAGCGCGTCGGGAGATCTGGTCACAGCGTGACCGGCTTCCCGAAAGGGAGAATCTTTCCTACGACTCGGGACGAGTTGATTGAGTGCGCCGCGCTGCTGGATTCAATTCGACGTGGCGAATTGGATGTGTTGTCGATTCCTGAGAAGCCTGCCGACATACTCGCTCAACAGATCGTCGCCGCGGTGGCGAGCGACGAGTGGAACGAGGACGAACTTTTCGACACGATCCGCCGTGCGTATCCGTATCGCAATCTCGACCGAAGCGAGTTTGACGCAGTGATATCCATGCTGCGCGATGGCTTTGCTACTCGGAGGGGGCGCCGCGGAGCTTACTTGCACCACGATATGATCAACAACCGGTTGCGCGGACGAAAAGGCGCGCGGCTGACGGCAATCACTTCGGGCGGCGCAATCCCCGACACTGCCGACTACGCGGTGGTGCTCGAACCGGCCGACACCGTGATCGGAAGCGTGAACGAAGACTGGGCGATCGAGAGCATGGCTGGAGACATCTTCCAGTTGGGCAACGCATCGTGGGAGATATTGAGGGTCGAGAACGGGCGAGTCCGAGTCGCGGACGCTCATGGCAAACCGCCTTCAATTCCATTCTGGCTTGGCGAAGCGCCGTCGCGAACCCACGAGCTTTCCGTTGCGGTCTCGCGTCTCCGAACCGAACTGGCTGAGCGATTCGCCGGCGAAGATTATCCCGAGGGAGCCGGTTCGGCGCTCGCGTGGTTAACCGACGAGATCGGCCTGTCATCATCCGCCGCCGAACAGATAGTCGAGTATCTGGTCACGGCGAAGGTCGCGCTGGGGGTGATGCCTTCGCAAGACACGCTGGTGATCGAGCGGTTCTTTGACGAGAGCGGCTCGCAGCAGATGGTCATTCACGCGCCGTTCGGCAGCCGCTTGAATCGCGCCTGGGGACTGGCGCTCCGCAAGCGCTTCTGCCGCAAGTTCAACTTCGAGCTGCAAGCCGCAGCCACCGAAGACGCGATCGTGTTGTCGCTCGGAGCAACTCACAGCTTCCCGCTCGATGAGGTGTTCCGGTATCTGCGTTCGTCGTCGGTTCGAGACATATTGATTCAAGCGTTGCTGGCTGCGCCGATGTGGGAGATTCGCTGGCGATGGAACACCACTCGCGCGCTTGCGGTTGCCAGGCGGCGAGGCGGCAGGAAGATCCCTGCTCAGCTTCAGCGTATGGACGCGGACGATTTGCTGTCCGCAGTGTTTCCCGACCAGCTTGCGTGCGCCGAGAATCTGACCTCCGGTTATCGTGAGATCCCGGATCATCCGCTTGTGAAGCAAACCGTTCGCGACTGTCTCGAAGAAGCGATGGACATCGAAGGTCTCGAACATTTGCTGGCGTCGATCGAGCGCGGCGAGAAGACGCTGATCGCGCGGGACGTGGTCGAAGCTTCGCCGCTCGCACAGGAGATCTTAAACGCGCGGCCGTATGCGTTCCTTGACGATGCGCCGCTCGAAGAGCGACGCACGCGTGCGGTGTTTCAGCGGCGCTGGCTTGACCCTGAGACGGCTTCCGATCTCGGCGCGCTGGATCTCGGAGCGATCGAACGAGTTCGCGAAGAAGTATGGCCGCAGGTTGATAGAGCCGACGAGCTTCACGACGCGCTGGTCGAGCTCGGATTCATTACGCCGGCGGAAGGCCGGGACTCGGAAGACTTCTTGAGAGAGCTTTCAGCCGACCGCCGTGCTGCTGTCTATCACACATGCGCCGGCGGGCCGAGCTTGTGGGTTGCAGCAGAGCGCTTGCCGCAGCTCAACGCGATCTTCGCCTCGGCCTTCACCGAGCCGCCGATCGTCGCGCCCCAGGTGTTGGCCGTCGCAACCTGGAGCTTCGAGTCGGCGCTTGTCGAGATCGTGCGTGGACGGCTCGAAGGGCTCGGCCCGGTGACGGCTCAAGGGTTAGCCGATTCGCTCGGTTTGGAACTCGACTCGATCGAAGCTGCGCTAGTAAACCTGGAAGCGGAGGGTTTTGTGTTTCGCGGCCGCTTCACACCGGGGCTTCGCGAGACGGAGTGGTGTGCCCGCCGTTTGCTGGCCAGGATTCACAGCTACACGCTTAACCGCTTGAGACAGGAGATTGAACCGGTTTCGAGCGCGGACTTTGTTCGCTTCCTGCTGGCGTGGCAGAAGCTGGCGCCGGATCATCAGGTCGAAGGTCCCGATGCCGTCGCCGGGTTGATCGATCAACTCGAAGGTTTTGAAGCTCCATCCTCGGCGTGGGAAGGCGAGATTCTTCCGGCGAGGATGTCCGACTACGATCCGGCGTGGCTGGATTCGCTCTGTCTCTCGGGACAAGTCGTATGGGCGCGGTTGACTCCACCGAAGAACGGAGGCGATCGGGCCAAGTCGGGCCCGGTGCGAACTACGCCGATCTCGCTGCTCAACAGAAAAGACGCCGGGCTGTGGAACTCGCTGTTTCCTGGCACGGTTCGAGAGGATGTTTCGCTGAGCTCATCCGCTCAGTCGGCTTATGATTTCCTGTTGGCGCGCGGCGCATCGTTCTTTGCGGACCTCGTCGACGGAATCGGGCTGTTGCGAACTCAGGTTGAAGAAGCGTTGGGCGAACTTGTAGCTTGCGGGCTGGTGACCGCCGACAGCTTCGCGGGGATGCGCGCCTTGCTCACTCCTGCTAACCGCCGAACCAACGCCGCGAAAAAACGAGATCACGCGGCTTACGACATGACGAGCGCCGGCCGCTGGTCGCTGCTTGGCCGCCGAGCTTCCTCGTCGGCCGATCAATCGTCGATCGAGAAGCTCGCACGAATATTGCTGCGCCGCTACGGCGTTGTTTTCAAGCGTGTGCTTGAGAGGGAGGGGTTTCAGCTTACCTGGCGTGAGTTGTTGAAGGTGTATCATCGTCTGGAAGCGAGGGGCGAGATTCGCGGCGGCCGGTTCGTGGCGGGATTTTCAGGCGAGCAGTTCGCGTTGACCGAAGCAGTTGGCATGCTGCGAGCGATCCGCCGCGCGGCTTCGGAACATCGTTTGATCTCGGTGAGTGCCGCCGATCCCTTGAATCTCGTCGGCATAATAACGCAGGGCGATAAGCTCGCGGCCTACTCGGGAAACCGCGTCCTTTATCGAGACGGCGTGCCCATAGCAACGCTCGAGTCGGGCGAAGTGCGGTTTCTTGTCGAGCTTGATCCTGCTTCGCAGTGGGCGGCCAAGAACGTGCTTGTCCGACGCCGCGTCGCTTCGCCGGAGTTGCGATCCTACCTGACCAAACCAGCCTGAGAGCACCAACGAAGTGAAAGAAAAACGGGCTGGCGAGGAGGAATTTCGCCAGCCCTTGAAGGTCGCCAAGTGTGATTCTCTGTTACGCCGCGATTCGTGGCCTGCTGCGCTGACTCTGCATCGATCGAGCTGCGTCGGCGGCTGCCGCGGCTTTCACGTCTTCGGTGTCGTCGCGGAAGAAGACGAGCTTTTGCGTCTCAGGATTGAGGTCTATCACAACCACGTCTCCAAGCCGTGCCTGCCCGGTTGCGGAAAGGTTCGCGAGCGGATTCACTACGAACCGCTCGATCGCGCGCTTCAGATGACGCGCCCCGTAGCGATACTCGATTCCCTCGCTCAACAAGAGCTCTTTCGCCGCGCTGGTGAGCGTGAAGATGAACCGCTCACCCGCTCCTTCCTCTATTCGTTCCTGCACTGAAGCTAATTCGAGGTCGAGAATCTGACCGAGCTGCTCATGCCTCAAACTTCTAAACACCACGACCTTGTCGATCCGGTTCATAAACTCCGGTGAGAACTTCCGCCTCGCGGCATCGGAAGCCGTGCGATAAATCTTCTGGTCCAGGTCATCCAACCCCATCGTACCTCCTTTGGCCGGTGCAAAGCCGATGGAACCCGTGATCAACTCGCTCATTTCCTTCGCGCCCAGGTTCGAGGTCATGAAGATCATCGCTTGCGAAAAGTCGACTCTGCGATTGTCGCCAAGCGTCAACGTCGCCTTGTCCAGGACGCCAAGCAGCAACTGCCACAGCGCGTCCGACGCCTTCTCGATCTCGTCGAACAGAACGAAGGTGAACGGATCGCGATCAGTTCGATGCTTCTCAAGATTCTCCTGAGTCAGCAAAGGCGCGGTCTCGCGATGGCCGAGGTAGCCCGGAGGTGAGCCGATCAGCTTGGCGATCTCGTGCGAGTGCTGAAACTCCGCGCAGTCGATCTTGACCACGGCGTTGCGGTCGCCGAACAGAATCTCGGAGGCGGCTTCGACGACGTGGGTCTTGCCCGACCCGGTCGGACCGAGGAAGAGCATCGTTCCGAGCGGGCGCGAAGGCGAGGTCATCCCAGCCTGAAAGACTTGATACAGCGAGGTGATGCTGCGAATCGCGCGGTCCTGCCCGATGACTCGCGCCCGAAGCCCTGCTTCAAACTCTTCGGCAAGGGGGCTTCGCGACTCGATGTTGAGCGGCACCATTTTTCTTACTCTTGCGTTGCTTACCATTTCAAGCCTTCTTTCTGCGCGCCTTGTTGTTCTCTTCAGCCGTAACCGTCATTCGTCTCCTGGTCGACTTCATCGGCTCGCCAACTCAGTTTCGTTTTCAATGTCCCGCCTCAAACCCCTGATACCCGATCAGGGGTTCTAACGGCCTTTTCAGCAACTTTGATGCCCGTTTTAGCCTTACCGTTGCTGTCTTCGCCGCTTCTCCGCTAACCTATTAACGACACTTACAAAACTTCCCTTGCAGCAATGCTTAATCGTTTGTCGCTTCAAGCAATGGCTCGCGTTGCATAAGACGACGGGTCTAACACAACTTGACATCGCATGCCGGAGCTTTGACAAAACGTGTCACGAAAGGACTGCCCCAAACGCGAACCGACCACACGGTTTCAAACAACAAGCGCTATGGTGACGCGTAGAACTGCTCAAACACATAAGCCTGAGGAGTCGTGTGTTTATTCCATAACACAATATTTACGAGAGGTCTGCGCATCGGTTTGATACATCGCTTCGTGAGCGTTTGGCGCCTCAGCTCGTCTAGCACGGCGACCAACTCCAATCAAAAGCTAACTACACTATCGATACCTCATGCGCTATGATTGCGCGGTTCCTGATTTCTTTCAGCCCAGGGGGAGTGAATGAAGCTTGCGGGAAAGGTATCTATTGTGACGGGAGGCGGCCGTGGGATCGGTCTGGCGATAGCGCTTCGTTTTGCCGCGGAAGGCTCGGCAGTGGTGGTCTCCGGGACAAGCAATGACGCTCTGGAAGGGGCTGCCGCTGAGATTCGCAATCGAGGGGGCCGCGCGCTTTCACAAATCGCCGATGTTGCCGATGAAGGTCAAGTCCGGGCTCTGGTCGAAGCGGGTCTGTGCGAGTTTGGCCAGATCGACATACTGGTGAACAACGCCGGGATAGCAGGACCGACCGCGCTGGTTACCGACGTAAAATTGGAGGATTGGGAGCGCACGCTGGCGGTGAACCTGACAGGCGCGTACCTGTGTGCAAAGCACGCGCTCCCGCACATGATCGCGCGCGGCGGCGGCCGCATCATTAATATTACATCGGTAGCTGGGCTTAGGGGTTATGCGTGGCGCAGCCCATATTGTGCTTCGAAGTGGGGAATGATCGGCTTGACCCAGACGCTGGCCGAAGAAGCCGGGCGTTACAACATCACCTGCAACGCCATCGCACCCGGCCCGGTGCGCGGCCCGCGAATCGAGCAGGTAATCAGAAATCGCGCCAAAGAGATGGACCGGTCCTACGAAGAAGTCGAGCGCGACTACGTCGGGCCGACCGCGCTCAAGCGAATGGCCGATGAAGCGGACATCGCCGCGATGGCTTTGTTCCTCGCTTCAGATGAAGGCCGCAACATAACCGGTGAGACGCTTAACATCTCTGCCGGCTACAAATTAAGCTGAGGTTCCGGCGCCTTCAAAATGAGCAAGGCAGAAAAGCTTAACCTTATAGAGCATGTCTCCGCGAAGGAGAAAAAGCAGCGCTACGTCAACCGCCTGTTTGAGACCATCGCGCCGCGCTATGACTTTTTTACGAAGCTCATGTCGTTCGGCATGGACCGAGAGTGGAAGCGGAAGCTTGTCGAGATGGCGCAACTCAACGGTAACGAACTGGCGCTCGACATTGCGTGCGGAACAGGCGACATCACATTTGCTCTGGCGAGTCATTTGACCGGCGGGCGAGCAGCCGGGCTCGACATAACGCAAGGCATGCTCGATATAGCCGAGAGCAAGCGCCGCGAGGCCCGGGTGGCGGCCAAGCTGAGCTTTCACCGCGGTGACATAATGAACTTGCCGTTTGCAGACGAAACATTCGATTGCGTGACAGGCGGCTACGCGCTACGCAACGTGCCGGATATACCGCGCGCGCTGACCGAGATCAATCGCGTGCTCAAACCCGGCGGCCGTTTCCTCTCGCTCGACTTCGGCCAACCGAACAACAAGCTTTATCGGTGGTTGTATCTGAACTATTTGATCGTGGTCGGTTCAGCATTGGGACTCGCAATGCACCGCGACGCCGACACCTATCGCTACATCCCTGAGTCTTTGAAGCGTTATCCGGGACAGCGAGGCGTGCGAAGGATGATGGATCGCTTGGGATTTGTCGATACAGGCGTTCGCGAGTTCGGGGGTGGAATAATGGCGATCAACTACGGGACAAGGCCTTCGCGATAGCCCCGACTCTCGGACCGTCACCAGTGCAGCACGATCTTTCCAACAGCCTTTCGCGACGCGAGATGCTTCATTGCGTCGGCTGCCCGCTCCATCTGGTAGCGCGCTCCGATTATCGGCTTGAGCTTTCCTGCCTCGTACAACCCGAACAACTCCTTCCACGCTTGTTCGATCTTCTTGGGGTTGTGCTGCCGGTAAGCGCCCCAATGCAAGCCCACCACGCTGTAGTTCTTGATCAAGATGTGATTTGAAGCGAAGACGGGGAACTTGCCGCTTGTGAAGCCGATGATGAGCAACCGGCCTTCGAACGCGATGCACTTAGTGCTGCGCTCGCCGACTTCGCCGCCAACCGGATCGTAGATGATGTCCGCCCCTCGCCCGCCGGTCTCGCGCTTGACTACTTCGACGAAGTCGTCCGATTGATAATTGAGCGCGATGTCCGCGCCGCTGTCCCGAATCACCTGGAGCTTCTCGTCCGAGCCAGCGGTTCCTATGATCTTCCCCGCGCCGAGTGCCCGCGCGATCTGCACCGCCGCAAGTCCAACACCTCCCGCCGCCGAATGAACAAGCACAGTCTCTCCCTTCTGCAACGCGGCGCGATACGCGAGCCCAAAATACGAAGTCTGATACACGAGCGCGAAGCTCGCGGCTTCGTCGTCGGTCATCGAATCGGGAATGGTTTGGACGGCTCCGGCTTCGGCGACGGCGAACTCGGCAAAGCCTCCCAGCGGCATCTGAGCCAGAACTCGTTGTCCAACCTTGAGGCCCCCGACCGCACTCCCCAGCTTCTCGATCGGGCCTGCGACTTCAAGCCCCGGGGTAAACGGAAGCGGGGGCTTGAATTGGTACTTGCCGGCGACCAGCAAAATGTCCGGAAAGTTTATCGCCGCAGATTGGACCTTAATGAGCAACTGGTTCTCAGTCGGTTCTGGAAGAGGAACTTCGTCGATCACCAAACCGTCTGGCTCACCCCACTCGTGAGCGCGTATCGCTTTCATCGTTTCACCTCGATCGAGAATGTCGGGTCATCCTATAGAACAAGCTCGGTCAGTACAAGCCCGGTGACTTGTACTGGCGTCCCTCCGTGGGCGCCCCCACGCGGATTAAGGTCGGTATCAAAACCGAGGGGCGTCCACGGAGGACGCCCGTACAGGATCTGGAGAATTGAGTTCTACCGACGAGCGCGCGGCTTCAATGAAACGCTCTCCTGATAGAATCGGCACTCCGGCTTAAGCGGGCATTTGGCGCACAACGGCTCAGATCTCCTGCACAACTCTTGCCCGTGACGGCGCAACAACTGGTGAGCTTCAATCAGCCAGTCAAAATCTTCGTTCAATTCCGATTTCACTGCCTCCTGAGCCGAATGGTAAGTCGCCGAATAGTTTTTTCGCTCTTCGCCGTAGCCCAGACGCAGCAAGACGCGTAAGCCGTTCGACTCAAGCGCGAGCACCGGGTGAGTTCGCGTGAAGAGCAAGATCTTCTCCGCGCCCGGATCGCCTATGCCGGGAAACTTCTTGAGCGAGCGCTTCGCCTTCGGCACCGGCAGCTTGAGAACGGATTTAAGGTCGCCGTCTAATTCCTGAAGTGCGATGTCGGCAATGCGCCGAAGCTTCTCGACACGGCGGGCGGGAAGCATCCCGCCCACCCGGGCAACCTCCAGGAGTTTTTCATCGGGAGCCGTGACAATATCCACCGGCGAAAGCCCGACTCGATCGCGCAATGCGTCGAAAGCTTCTTCGCGTTGCTCGTCGCCAACCAGATACGCGACGTTCTCAAACAGGATCATTTCGAGGGGGTCGGTTGTTTTTGGTGGACGCGGCGCGCCGTATAAGCTTTTTAGCTTTGCAATGATTTTCTTAAGGTGCTTTGTCGTCTTCGGCAATTGATTCTTGCGCCGTTATTCGTTTGCGAGTTCGAAGAGTTGCTTCTCGCCGATCTCTTTCACCCCGAGCTTCCGCGCCTTGGCAAGCTTCGAGCCCGGGTCCTCGCCGACCACCAGGTAGTCGAGCTTCTTGGAAACCGAAGCCAGTACCGCACCGCCGTGCTCCTCGATCCATTTCTCGGCTGCGCTTCGCGGCATTTTCTCGAGCTTGCCGGTGATAATGAATGTCTTGCCGGTGAGCGGACCGGTTTTGACTTTTTTCTTCTCTCGCGCCATCTTCAGTCCAGCCTCGCGAAGCTTTTCGACGAGCTGGCGATTGCGTTTGTCAGCAAACCACTCGTGAACGCTATGGGCGATCTGAGGCCCTATGCCGGTGATCCTCGAGATGTGCTCTTCGGTCGCGTTCATCAGTGCATCGATGTCATCAAAAGTCGTGACCAGCAGCGCCGCCACACCTTCGCCGACGTGACGTATGCCCAGTGCAAGAAGCACATTCTCAAACGGCCTCTGTTTGCTCGCTTCAAGTGCGGCCAACAGGTTTGCGACCGACTTCTCCTTGTAGCCCGGAAGCTGAGCGATCTCTCTTTCGGTGAGGCGGTACAGATCGCCGCCGCTCTTTACCAGTCCCAACTCGACCATCTTGTGCAGCGTCGAGTAACCGAGTCCGCGTATGTCAAGCGCGCCTCGGCTCACGAAATGAGCGAGACCTTCGAGCAACTGCGCCGGGCAGTCGCGATTCACGCAATAGGCCATCGCGTCGCCTTCCTCGTGAACCACCGGCCGCCCGCACGACGGACATTTGGTCGGATACTCGAAGACTTTCACTTTGCCGGTCCGCTGTTCCAATACCGGGCCGACCACTTGAGGGATCACGTCGCCGGCGCGTTTGACGACTACCATGTCGCCGACGCGAATGTCTTTACGGCGAATATCGTCCTGGTTGTGCAACGTCGCGAGCTTGATCGTGACTCCGCCCAAACGAACAGGCTCGAGCACCGCGTACGGGTTCATCGAGCCGGTTCGGCCGACGTTGATGCCTATTTCTTTCAATCTGGTTGTTGCGACCTGACCCGGAAACTTGTAAGCGATCGCCCAACGCGGGTCGCGGCTAACCGCGCCAAGCAGCCGCTGGTACTCGAGGTTGTCGACCTTCACGACCACGCCGTCGATCTCGTAGTCGAGCGAGTCCCGTTTCTTTTCCCACGCGTTGCAGAACTCGATCACGCCTTTAATCGAGTCGTGCCACCGATAGTTCGAGTTCACCGGGAAGCCCCACTCGGCCAGCGCCTCGAGAATCTCTTTCTGAGTATGAAGAGTTTTGTTCTCGATGTGCCCAATCGCATAACCAAAGAACGCGAGCGGCCGCTTCCTGGTTATCTGCGGGTCAAGCTGTCGAATAGCGCCGGCCGCCGCGTTGCGGGGATTCGCGAACTGGGCTTCGCCCTTGTCTGCGCGCTCCTCGTTCATCGCCTCAAAGGCGGAAACCGGCAAGTACACCTCGCCGCGCACTTCCATGAGCGGGATGTTTTCGCCGCCCTTGAGCTTCAACGGAATCTGTTTGACCGTCTTCAAGTTGGCGGTTACGTCTTCGCCCATCACCCCGTTTCCGCGAGTCGCGCCGCGCACAAAGCTCCCGTTCTGATAGGTCAACGCGATCGCTACTCCGTCGATCTTCATCTCGGTCACGTAAGCGATGTCGCTTCGGTTCAGCGGTTTGCTGATACGTTTATCAAACGCCACCAGCTCCTCTTCGCTGAACGCGTTCGCCAACGAAAGCATCGGCGCATGGTGAGGCACCTTGTTGAAGCGCTCGAGTGGCTCTCCGCCAATTCGCTGCGTCGGTGAGTCGGGAGACGCAAGCTCCGGATGCGCACGCTCGAGCTCCAGCAGCTCGCGGAACATCCGATCGTACTCGGCATCGGAAATCTCGGGCGCGTCCTGAACGTAGTAGAGGTAATTGTGATACTCGAGCTTCTGACGAAGCTCCGCGATTCGAGCGGCGGTGCGGTCGATGTCGATGTTAATGCTCATCGTCGAAACAGTTCGAAAAGATGATAGGACTGTACGGGCGTCCCTCCGTGGGCGCCCTCCTCTCAAGCCCAGTAGCGTCGCACCACCGAGGGGCGTCCACGGGGGGACGCCCGTACAAGCCTTTATTGTCGTGCTCGCTCCTCAAGACTTCGATGGCGCGCTCGCAAATCATGACTCAGAGCCGCTGTTTTCGGAAAGCCAACGGCGGCCTTGCTGACACAGTTCGAGGAAATTGCAGACTCGGCAATGCTGTCCCGGGCGCGTTTGGAAACTCGCGGGCCCCGTAGACGAAACAAGCTCGGCCGTCGCTTCGTCGATTGCGCGGGCTGCGGCTTCACGTTGGAGCAACGCGTCTGGCAGTCTGACTTCGATGTCCGGGTCGAGAAAGTGCAAAGTCACCTTCACGCGTGCAATCGACGGCATCAGCTCGCGAACGGCAAGCGCATAAGCCTGCATCTGCAGCCGGTAGTCGCTCGATGCTGCGTCGACTTCAGCTTGAATCGGCGACGGTCGTTCTCGCGCGCCGCTCGCGAAATCGAACGCCATCTGCTCGCGCTCGCTAAATTCAGGTGCTTCCTTTCGAGCGTGAAATCGGTTTGTTTTGAAGTCGATGATCTCTGCGTTCAGACCGGCCGGCGACCGATAGATCAACAGCTTGTCGATGGTTCCCGTAAGCAGGCCTGGCGGCCGCCGCAACCGAAAACGCAGCTCGCTGGTGACGCCGAGCGGCAGGTGCTGAGTGCTGAGTGCTGAGTGCTGAGCGTCCGCGCGAGCCGCTTCGATTCGTTCCCGCACTTTGCTCGAAACATAGTTCTGGGCAAGCGGGAGCAGGTCGCGAAACGCTTTCTCCGGATCTATCTCGATGAGCCGTTCGCTGAGCTGCGCCTCCCGCTGCTTCAGGACTTCTTCGAAGCTGCTTCTTAACCTCGCCTGAAGATCGTCCCCATCCGCGAACATTTCGCAGAAGCGGTGAATAACCGCGCCCTTCAAGGTTGCGGTCAAGTTGGCCGGCGGTTCCGGCGCGTCGGCGTCGTTCCACACCGCGACTTGATCTTCCGATGGTGTGTGCAGCACTCGGTCGAAATAGTATTGCCGAGGGCAGCGCCGATAGTTCAGAAGCTGAGTGACGCTGAAGCGGTGAAGCCCGCTCGCGGGCTGCGGCTCGATCCGCCCGAGAAGCGGAAAGTCCTCGCTGGCGGGGGGTATCAGTTCTCTATCAACGCCGGCTGCCGCGACCGCTTCTGAACCTGGATGAGTCGAAGCGTTAACCAGGTTTACCGTCACGCGAATCTCGATCTCGTCGCCTGATCTGAGCACTCCGCTTTCTGGTTGTGCACTCAGCCCGAGCGCCTTGCTTACCCAGCCAAGCCACGAGCCTCGCAGGCTCGACAGGTCTTTAGCTGCGCCCGACAGGATCAGCCTGTCCTTTGCGCGAGTCGCCGCTACATACAGCAGACGCATGCTTTCAAATTCCTCACGCCGCTTCGCGCGCTCCGCGAAACCGGCAAACGCGCATCCCGCAACAAGTCTGCCTCTTCCATCGGGGATTTTCAGCGTCAGCCCGCGCTGCCGGTCCAGCGCCCACCACTCGCGCCGGTTGTCCGGCAGACGATGAAGATCCGGGATGATGACCACCGGGAACTCGAGCCCCTTCGATTGGTGAATCGACATCAGCCGGACCGCGTCCGCCGCATCGTCAAGCTGGCCTTCGCTCTCGCGCCCGCCGGCTTCCTCGAACTCTTTTACGAAACGGACAAAGTCGCGGATCAAATATGCGCCCGAGCGCTCGAATCGTTCCGCGAGCGTCAGCAGCTTTTCGATGTTCGCAAGCTTGCCGCCGCCGTCGAAGTTTGCCGCGGCAACGATCCGATATTCGGAAGCGTCAATCGCAAATCGCAGAAGCTCCGACAACCGCGCGCGTTTCGCTCGTGACTTCAACTCGCCTAATAGCGCTTTGGTCCGGCCCAGCGCCTCGCGGTCTAAAGCATCTATCAGATCGATCAGCTCGTAATTGTCGACCGCATCAAGCAGAGGCCGAACTCCGTTTCGCCTCTGCAAGCGGTCACACTCGAGCGCCTTGGTTTGAAGCGGCGCGCACCGAAGCGCCAGCAGCGCATCGTCCGACAAGCCGCAGATCGGCGAACGCAGCACGGCCGCAAGCGCGACTTCGTCGGTCTTGTTGTCAAGGAACCGCAGAAGCTGGATGAAGTCGGTGACCTCCTCCCGCGCGTAGAAACCTCTCCCATCGACCGTCACGTAAGGAACGCCCCCGCGCCGCAACGCCGACTCGTAAAGATGCACTTCGGTCATCGCTCGAAACAGCATCGCGATGTCGCGGTATTCGAGGGTGTGTCTGCTGGAGGCGCCGTCTGGCCCGGCCGCGCTGATCGACTCGTTTCCAACCAGCGAGATGATTCGCGTGGCCAACTGCTCAGCGTCGCGCTCCCGCGGCTTCGCCAGCGGTTGCTCGGCCGCTTCGCCACCAGACCCCTCAACCGGCCCCTCGATTACACCTGGTAACGCCTCCGTCGGGTCGACGCGTAGTAACGAATTCATTCGTTCGCTTCGCCTATCAGCAGACCTCAGGTCGACGAGTAACTCGACAACGGGGTGCTCGTCCTGATCTTCGCGCGCGGCTATGCTTGGTTCGTGCTCGACGTAGCCCAGTTCGTTCAATTCCTCAAGCGTCAGACCGGGGCGCTGGAATACGTGTTCGAACAAAACGTTGAAGAATCGAATCAGCGGCGGCTGGCTCCGGAAGTTTCGGCTTAGCTTCACCGGCAAACCGTTTTCAACCTCGATCCTGGCGGACATCTCGCGAAACACGTCTACGTCCGCACCTCTGAAGCCATAGACCGACTGCTTGCGGTCGCCGACGATAAACAGGTTCGCGCGTGGCCCGGTCTTTCTGCGATTAACAATCGGTATCTCGCCGATCTCGGTCGGACTGTCGTGCGAACGCTCGCGCAGACCGAAGGCGGCGACACCTAGCGCCAGCCTCGCCATCAAATCGCCTTGAAGACCATTCGTGTCCTGAAACTCATCGACCAGGAAAAAGCGATAGCGGCCTGACGTGCGGCGCAAGACTTCCGGATGATCTTCAAGCAGCCTGACCGCGCGAACCTGCAAGTCGTCAAAGTCGAGCGCTGACCTGCGTCGCTTCTCTTCATCGAGTCTTTGCTCGACGCTCGCGATTGCCTTGATCAACTCCTTCGCGTAGTGTTTTGCGCTAAGATCAAAGAAGGCTTGCGCGACGCTGCCGCGAAGATTGTTGTCCCAGATCAGTTTGTCCAGTTCCTTCACCAGCTCACTGATCTTGCCGTGCGCGCCAGGCCGAGCCGCGCGTCGGAATTCCTCGACGTTCCCGCAAAACTCCGCCGCCGATGTCGATTCCGATGCGCCCGCCAGAAACTCAACAAGCCGAGGCCAACGGCGTTCGGCATCCGCCCGCTTCTCTTCGGCTGAACGCGAGAGATCGCGAGCCTGAATGAACTCGCCCATCGTCGCCGCCAGCAACTCGACTTCTCGCCGATAGTCCCCGGTCGTCTTGTGTCTGTTGTCCACCTCCGCCACAAGCTTCTCGATAGACAGTCCCTGGTTCCGCATCGAGCGGTAGATCCCGATAAGGCCTCGCGCGAGCCTCGCACGTCCGACTCCCGCGGCGAGCTCCGCAATAGCATCGCGAGGGCTTGCGCTGACGAACCCTGTGAGTGATTCTTCGGCAACCGCTTCCTCGAGCATCGCCGACCGATGCGCGTCGAGCAGCGCGAACTGTGGATCGATGCCGGCCTCGACCGGAAACTCGCGCAGCAACCGCGCGCAGAAACCGTGAATGGTTGTAATGATCGCGCCGTCAAGCGTCCGCTTGTGGCGCATCCACTTCGCGCGTTCGATCGAGGCTGAGAGCTCGGGCGTCTCGCCTGCGCCAGCCGCTCCCAACAGTTTGTCCAGCTCTCGTCTGAGCCGTTCGCGCATCTGGTTAGCCGCGCGGTTGGTGAAGGTGATGGCAACGATTTGATCTACGGTGACGTCGTGCGTGCGAAGGATGTGCAGGTAACGCTCGACCAGCACGGTCGTCTTCCCGGCGCCCGGACCGGCCGTGACCGACACGTGACGATCGAGCGTGTGCGCAGCCGTGCGCTGCTCAGGCTTAAGGTCGCGAGTTTTGCCTTCAACCACTGCGTCCATACTCTGCACAGACCTTCTCCTCTGAGCTATTGGGGGAGCTTGACCAGTCAAACCAATGACAGGTCGGGAAGGTGGGCTTGCCCCCGCCGGCTTGTCTGATGATTCGAAGCGCGGGGCAAGCCACCCCTCCCAACCTGCTGTCGATTCGAGATCCGACCATCGCTAACGCTCTTGCGTCCGCACGTCCTTCGCGCCTGCCCGTTTCACTTCTGGTTGCTTACTTCGAATCCGAAACTTCTCATAGCGGCACACCGCGGAGTAGTCGCAATGTGGGCAAGTCGCTTCGGGCGCAGAGGGCTCAACCAGCATTTGGCCGGCTCGCAAGCCGTCGATGAATTCCCAGATGCGAGCCTGCATCTCGCCGCGAACGCTTTCCCACTCCGAGTCGGAAAGCGTCGAAGCGGTTCGCGTGCCGACGCCGGTATACTCAGCGAGATCTTTTCGATACAAACCCTGATTTCGCCGCGCGTCACCGCCCTTTATCGCGTAGTACCCGGCGCCCGCGATTCTGCGCCCCGGCAGGAAGAGTTGTTCGAGCGCCGCAAGATAAATGTGAAGCTGCAACGCGCGGCCCTCTCGCATATCGTCCAGCGTCGCGCCTTTCGACAGCTTGTAGTCGTACGCAATCGCTGTCCCGGTGCCGTCGTGCGCGACGTCCACTCTGTCGATCTGGCCGCGAACACTCACGGTTTCTTGATCACCCGAAGCGCGCTGGAACTCGAGTTTGCGATCAGTCGAGTGCGGATCGGCACCTTCGCTTTTCATCCCGAATGCCAGCTCGAAGAAGGCTGGCCGCACATCCTTGGCGCGCGCCTTCTCCTCGGCGTCAATCTCGTAGTCGAGCACCTGCTCGAGCAGCAGCTTTCTTATTTCGCGGTCGATCTCCCACACCTGATAATTGATAGGCGGCACTACATGCTGGTGCTCATCGAACACCGCGTCGGCCACTTCGCGAAGCTCGCGCCTTAGCTCCGCGCGATCAAGCCCGGTTATTAGCTCGTCGCGGTGCTGCTCGAAGAACCGCCTGAGCGTTTCGTGCAGAAGACTCCCGGCATCCAGCGCAGTCAGGTCGAGCGCCGCCTCGCCGCGCGGCTCCAGCCTCAGCACCTTCTCGGCGAAGAATTTGAACGGGCACTTACCGTACAAGCTAAGCTCGCTCGCGCTGAAATCGTGACCCACGCCGTATTGCTGTCTCAGGCTTTCGATCAATCGCTTGCTCCTGATAACTCCGTCGAACCTTCCAAAGCTCGAGCCGCCGCGCTCACGCTCTACCTCGATGCGCCGTCTCGCAGCCTCGCTCAGAATTCCTCGCGCGCAAGCCGCGGCCATTAATCTCGCGATCAGCGCTTTCGGAAAGGTGTCGCCCTGCTGCGCCCGATGCCGCCGCCTTTCTTCCTGGCGCACAAGCAGCATTGCAAGCTCCGAAGGGCGCGACGACTCGAACAACGTGCGGCCGTCGAAATCACTTCTTGCTATTTCCTTGTTGATCCGGCCCGGCGCGATTGCCCGGCTCAGTTCTTCTACATAGTAGGACGCAACCGTCTCCGAGCCGTCTTCCAGCACCAGCGGCCTGCTCAGATAAAGCCGCTCGGTCGCGCGGCAAGCCGACTGATAGAAGTAGTGCTCCTCTTTCAGCAATGTGTCGGGCGAGATGTCTTCGAGCGTGAGACCGTATCGCTTCAACCGCTCGCGCTCTTCGTGCGGGTAGATCCAATCGCGCGAGGCCCGGAGCGGGAACCCGCCTTCGATCAGCCCGGCAATGAAGACCGCGCGAAACCGCAGGCCGCGAACGTCAGTCGCCTCGAGCACCTTCAACCCATCCGCGTCGGCGGCGCCCGTCACCAACGATTGCGCTCGCACGCATCGCACTGTTTCATCAAGCAAAGTCGCGAGCTTGATCGCAGAGGGAGTCTCGGCTTGGGTCACGGCCCGTTCGGCGAACTCGATGCTCTTCGTGGCGGCCGAAAGCGCGCGGCGCAAGCCTTCCAGCCCGCGCAGATCGAGGGTCAACTCGGGCAGCTCGTCGTCGGTCAGGTTGTGCTGAGAGCCTCGGACCTCGCTGGCAAATTGAAGCTGCTCGAGCAATCGCATCATCGCGTCGCGCAGCTCACGCGGCCGGGCTTCTCGAGGCGCGCCCTCGATAAGATGTGCGACCCGTTCGACTACAAGCGCCGACCACGCGATCAAAGCCGGATGAACTTCGCTTGCTGGTTTCGGTCTTCGTTCCGAGCCGGGAAGCGGCACATCCACCGGCTCGGCGCGCGCGACTCGCCGAGTCGTCGTGTCCGGTTGCTGATCGAACTCGGCAGTGCTCTCCTCATCCGACTCTGATTCGTCCTCTGTTTCCGGTTTCTCGGGTTCGGGCCCAGGCAACCGCGATGTCAACAGCCGGGCGCGGTTCAACCAACTGTCTGTCCGCAACTCGGCACCCACGTATGCGACTGCGTTCTCAAGCTCGTCGGCATCCCACTCGCCGACGTTCAAAGCTTCGGGCCCTTTTCGATAACCGCCGACGCCGAGAAGATGACCGTGTTCGCGGTCGAGACGCCCTCGCAAGCCGGCCAGCTCGCTCTCCGATAGGCGAAAATAGCCGGACTTCACCAGATCGGCCAGCTCGCCGACCTTCACTGCGCCGTCCTCGCGCGCCTGCTTTGTCAGCAACTCGAAGAGCTTCAGCGCCGCGCGCACAGCGGGGACATCGGTCAATTGGATTCGGCGCTCTAGCGCGCAAGAAATGTTCTCTTCCTCAAAGACTCGGGTGATCGCATCCGAGTACGCAGCAAGCTCGCGCACGACCACGGCAATATCGGCGAGCGCGTAGCCGTCCGCTAGGACCAGCCGCTTGATTCGCTTGGCTATCGCGCGAACCTCGGTTTGGCGGCTGCTGCACTCGAGGTGCGTGATACTCGAAGCCGACCCCCCATGTACGGGAGGCCCTCCGTGGCCTCCCGTCACCTCGTTCTCAACCAATTTACCCGACGGATCAAACTCTCCCTGTACGAGAGGCCCACCGTAGCCCCCCTTCGCCTCGTTCTCAACCAATTCACCGGACGGATTGAACAACCGCGCACGAAGCGGCGCCAGATCGTTGGCGACGGGTCGAGCCTGAGGTTCAATCCGAGTTTCGAATTCGGCTATGGAATTGAGCTGCTCAATCGTTGAAGCAAATGGGCGAAAGATCTCGCCGTTCTGCTCGTCCCGGTTGAGGTTCACGATGACTTCGGGTATCGGCGGGATCAAGAACCGCAACATCTCGCCTTGCGCGGGCGTGAAGTCGAAAAAGCCATCCAACACAAGCAGGTTTACTTGCGAGAGCCACGGCACGCTCACTCGGCTTCCATCGAGCGAGCCCCTCAGCACTTCGAGCGAGCGCAATTGATCAGCGTCATCCTCGCTCAAGCGAGAGCCGTCGAGCGCCGCCTGATAAGCCGAGTAGATCAACGCGATCTCGTGGTCGAAATCAATCTGACGCGGGACTGTTCCGGGAACTTCAGCCTCGTCGCCGGCGCCGGGATAGAGGTCGCGCGCGCGCGCCTCGACAATTGAAGCAAACTCCTTTGGGCTTTTGGCGGCGCGTTGAATCTCGCCGATGAGCGTAGCGATCGAGTTGACGCAGCCTTCGCGATGAACGAGCGTGGCAAGCGCTTTCAACTTTCCTTCGCCAAGCAGCCGCGACATGACTTGCGAGATCAAACTGCGCTTCAACGGAAGCTCATCGCGATCGATTGGTATGCGCGGCGGGAGCGGTAACCCGGTTTCCGTGTCAACTGAAGTCGCTAGCAGATGCCTGACGAACCCGCGAAACAAGAAGACCGGCAGCGTGCCCCAGACTCCGCGATTTCGCCCGCCGTCAAGAAGTGCGGTGGTTACGACGTCGAGCAACGGGCGAGACGCAGTAAGGTAGAGGAAACGATCGGACTCGCCGGCCGCGACCACGTCCGCGCAACGCTCAGTAAGTCGACGCCGGTTGTCGCTCAGTACTGGGGCTAGCCAGATTTGCTTGGACAAGGTGACTCCAGAGACCCAGGCAGGAGGAAGGAAAATTGAAAATTGAAAAATGCAAATTGCAAATCTGCCGTACCACCGCGCGACCTCAATTAGCAATTTTCATTTTTCTATTTTCAATTCTTTTCAACGTCTCAACGCTCAACTCTCAATTCTCAACTTTCAACGCCATCCGTGCCGCCTCTCCCGTCTCTTCATCTTCGTCGTCGAGTAGTCCAGGAATCAGCCCGGTTTCGCCCAGGTCAAGGAGCCTGGTCGAACGATCGACGATCTCGAGCTGCGGGATATCTTCACCGGTAGTTGCGCCGAGTTCCTTGAACCGCCGAGCCGACACAAGCACGCGCCCTTCGAACGACCCTACGGCTTTGTTGTACGAGTCCACCGCTCTGTCCAAACCTTTGCGCACGTCCGAGAAGTGCTCGGCGAGCGTCTTGAGTCGCTCATAAAGCTGGCGGCCGAGCTTGCTGATCTGCTGAGCGTTCTCGGTCATACGCTCTTGTTGCCAGCCATAGGCAACCGCCTTCAGCAGGGCTATCAGCGTCGTCGGTGTCGCCAGGATCACTCGCTGATCGACGCCGAACTCGATCAACGACGGGTCCTGTTCAAGCGCCGCGCTGAAAAAAGTCTCACCGGGCAGGAACAAAACAACGAACTCCGGCGTGCGGTCGAGTTGGTCCCAGTAACTCTTCGCGCCAAGCTTCGATAGATGGGTGCGCACCTGGCGGGCATGATCCTTGAGACGGGCGGTCCTCACGGTCTCATCCGAGGTTTCGAGCGACAGGTAATAGGCTTCGATCGGCGCCTTGGAATCCACGACGATTAGCCGCTCGTTTGGAAGCCTGACGATCATATCGGGACGCAATCGCCCGTCTTCGGTTGCGATGGTCGCTTGCTGGCTGAAATCGCAGTAGTGAACCATGCCCGCCAGTTCGACCACGCGGCGAAGCTGGATTTCGCCCCAGCGCCCGCGCACTATCGGACTGCGCAACGCGTTCACAAGCTTCGAAGTTTCGGTCTGGAGC
>JBASRN010000130.1:0-6328 GCA_049273855.1 Blastocatellia bacterium | reverse complement strand
GTTCAATACGTCGCTAAGACCGGGACGTTTTACACGCCAACAATTCTGGTCGCTTACGGCGCACCGTGGTCGGAAAACTACTGGTTCCAAAATACCGACGTGCACGGCGATATGAAACTCAGGCGATTCATTCCGCACGCGCTTTTGGACACAATGGTCCAGCGTCGAGGCCAGTGGTTCCGCGAAGAGCAGTACGGTCACAAGGGAATAGCCAAAGCCGCGGCGGACATCGTTAACGCGGGTGGCCGGGTCTGTCTGGGCGGTCACGGCCAGATGCAGGGGATCGGATGTCATTGGGAAATCTGGAATCTTCAATCCGGCGGGATGACTCAGCTTGAAGCGTTGCGCGCGGCAACGATAGTAGGAGCGCAGGCGATCGGGCTTCAGCAGGATGTTGGATCGATCGAGGCGGGGAAGCTTGCGGACTTGATCATTCTAGAGAAGAACCCGATGTTGGATATTCGCAACACGAACACGATTGTCTACGTGATGAAGAACGGCGAGTTGTTCGAGGGCGAGACCCTGGATCAGTTCTGGCCGCTCCAGAGGAAGCTCGAGAAGCAGTACTGGTGGGACAACGAGCCGAAGTAGCGGACGCGGGAGCGGAGCTAGCGTAGTCGCGATCGGCGGTCAGACGTTGTCGTTGTTTGTTGACGCTGATCGTCGCGCCTTTCGCCCATTATAAGAATCGAGCGGCGCCGGCTCTCAGAATCGGGAAGTCCAGCACGTTCTTTCGGCCCTGAAGCACGTTTCTCGGGCCATCTCCTACTTAAGGCGTTCAGGGGCGCCGGCAGGCGCAGTAGACCAGTGACACCCTTGACCCTGGAATATGCAACGCAACCTGGCTGCATCTCCTTCCGGTCTCGGCGCACAGCCCAGCACACCGAATTGTTCCGTTCGCTTCGACAAGCAGCGCGCAAAACTCGAAAGCACCGCCACCTCCGCCTCTGAGTGGGTCCGTATCGTCTGGCGCGGTGCACGCGCACTTAAACTTGCCGTCTTGAAAGCGGAACTGGCAAGGTGAGGGACATTCCGGGAGCGCGAACCCTCCCCCGATACCCGGCGTCTCAACAAGCCTGATGCCTCTGAACTCTGCAGGGGGCTTACCCGAAGAAAAGGTCAGCCCGTCGAGCGCGCGCTTCCACTGCTTGGGAGTGAACTGAATGGCAACCGATTGGCGACGCTTACCCTTGATCGAACGGAACTGCGCCACACTGACGATGGTTTCTCGCGGCATACATACCTCCTTTTGTCGAATGAAAGATCTAGTAGATAGAAGCGGCTGGCCCCAAAGCCTCTTACCGGTTGACCTCCAGAGTTATCATGGTCGCGCCTTTTTAGAAAAAATCCGGATGCGCCACACGTCGTTGTACGTCACACTGCTGCTGCCTTCCTTTCTATATGTAACCGGTTCTACGCGTATTTGACCGGCCGCGCTGATTTCGAACCAGCTCAAAAAGCAAAGAAACAAGTCAGAGGATGCGCTGCCCGCGCTCCGGTCCGACGACGCGTTAGGGCATAGTCGCCGGCACACTATGCCTGCCGCCTGGCTAACCTGAGCACGGCAGCGGCTTTTCATCTAGCTAAGTCTCGGTCGAACGCATTCCGCCTCTCCTCTATCTCTTTCGCCTTCCTCGCTGCTGGCACAATGACTCTCTCTTCCAAAGACGATAGCAACGTGTCCGCGTCATCGTACCGGTGAGGCTTGAGTACCGTCGGGTAATCGAAGAAATCTCTAAACATCGCGTACTCTTTGAAAGACGAATGCAGCAACGGCTGAACAGGTACAGATGGCAGATTGGGAACAATGCGTTGCAGCTCCTGGGGGATACTCTTGGCATCAGTGATGTCCGCGATGACGAACAGTGCGATGTGAGCGAGCGTGGAAACCGTTTCCGTAATATTGCGGCTGGATGGTTTATCGAAATCAAATATTATCGGCAAGTAATCTCGCCTGCGAAGCTCCTTGCGGATTGCATCCAACACGACCATCCTCTCAGGCGTAAAGCGGCCCAGGATTAGCACTGCCTTCTTGGCCACCGTGTCAATGACATCGCGGATTCTTGAGTTGTTAAGCAGCAGGTATATAAACTGCGCAACTTCGAGGTTATCGACCGTGACGGTAGCCTCACCACCAGGCGTTATTATGAGGTTCTCCTGCTTGGCCTGTTCCAACTTTACCCCCCAGACAGACGCGCCATAAACCCGGCTTCCAGTGAGGTTGGCACCGCTTAGATTTGTGCTAATCAGGCTAGCCATGCTGAGGTTTGCCCCTTCGAGGTGGGCACCGCCCAGGTTCGCCAAAAAGAGGTTTGCCCCGGTTAGGAATGCTCCGGTGAGGTATGCCTCCCTGAGGATTGCACCGCCGAGGTGCGCATTGGTGAGGTGCGCGTTGGTGAGGTTTGCTCCGCTGAGATTTGCGCCCGCGAGGTTTGCTTCAATGAGGTTTGCGCCGCTGAGGTATGCGCCACTCAGGATTGCGTTGCTAAGGTCTGCCCTGTAAAGAGGCACGTCCTCGAGGTTTGCAGCCCTAAGGTCCGGTAACTCCTCTTCGGGATGCTCATACCTCCACCGGTTCCAAGTCTCCACGCCTTGCTTGAGTATCCCGAGAAGCTCTTTGTTTGCCATTATTATCTCTTGTCGTCAGGAACTATAGACATACACGAGTCAGCTTGTCACTCTTGTCGAAGAGCTTTCGACCTCTGCCAGGATTCGCTCGTTCTCGCGCGTTCTGTCTCTGTGACGACCGGGAGGGGTTTTGCCAGAAGCCGGGCATATCGTTGCCGGTCGATTGTCGGACAAGCAGTCATTTTCCGCGTCCTTTAGTCATACTCCGAGTGAGCGAGCGCGTATTGGATGTACGTCGCGTGACCGACGACCTGAATTGGCCCGGAACTCGGCGCCAGTCGAGGCGAGAATACAATTTCGATTTACATAATCCCGCTGCCGAACTAAAATGGCCGCGCTTTTCCGCTTCGCTTTCAGACACAAGATCTATCAATGGAAACCTCCCATCCAGAAACGCTCGTCGAGCTGCTCAAGGAGTCGGTCACGGCCCGCCCTTCAACCGAAGTGCTCCGCTTTAAGCAGGACAAACAATGGGTCGGCATAACCGGCGAGCGGCTCGCCGAACGCGTGCGCGATGTCGCGCTCGGGCTCCACGAGCTTGGCATTGGCAAAGGTGACCGCGTTGCCATCCTCGCCGAAAGCGGACCCCTGTGGACGATCAGCGATTACGCGATCCTCGCTAACGGAGCCGTCAATGTTCCGATCTATCCGACGCAGGCGCCGCATCAGGTTGAATACATCCTTCGCGAGTCCGAACCCAAGCTGCTGTTTGTCTCGACGGCTCGCCAGATGAAACGCGTCGATTCGGCGCTAAGCAAGTTCACCGACTTGCGCATAGTATCATTCCAGCCGGTGACCAACGGCGAGAACGTGACCGCCTTCAGCGAGCTTGAAGCAAGCGGGGCGCGGTTCGAAGCCGAGCACCCCGAAGCTTACGATCTCATCTCATCCGACGTGCGTCCGTCCGATCTGGCTTCGATCATCTACACCTCGGGCACGACGGGCGAACCCAAAGGCGTTTTGCTCACCCACTCGAACATCGCATACAACGCAGTCGCCTCCGGAACGTTTCTCGGCATCGAGCCCGGGGGCGTGATGTTGTCGTTCCTGCCGCTCTCGCACATCTTCGAGCGAATGGTGCTGTACTTGTGTTTGTATTTCGGCGTGCAGATCAACTACGCGGGCGGCATCGAAACGGTCGCCAGCGACATGCAAGAGGTGCGGCCGACGCTGATGTCTACGGTGCCGCGGCTGCTGGAGAAGATCTATGGCCGGATGCAGAAAGGCGCGTCGGATGCGGGAGGGCTAAAGAAGAAGATCTTCGACTGGTCGCTGAATATCGCTCGCAGGAGTTCAGCCAGGACAACCGAGGGTGAAAGCATTGCTCCTCTGCTCGAGTTTCAGAGCGAGATAGCGGACAGGCTCGTTTTCGCCAAACTGCGAGCTGCACTCGGCGGAAGAATTGAGCGCATGGTGTCGGGCGGCGCAGCGCTCCCGACCGAAATCGCGCAAGTCTTCATCGGAGCGGGCATCCCGTTGCTCCAGGGCTACGGGCTGACTGAAACGTCGCCCGTCATCACGGTGAACACGCTCGATCATAATCGCATCGGAGCGGTCGGCCGAGCATTGCCTGGTCTGGAAGTGAGGATCGCCGAAGACGGCGAGATACTGACCAGCGGGCCGCACGTCTTTCAGGGCTACTTTAATAAACCCGAGGACACAGCGTTGGTGTTCGACAAAGGAGAAAACGGAGCGCGTTGGTTCAAGACGGGCGACATCGGGCGCCTGGATTCCGGCGGCTTCCTCTACATCACCGATCGGAAGAAGGACTTGATCAAGACTTCATCGGGCAAATACGTCGCGCCTCAGATGATCGAGCTCATGCTAAACCAGAGCCAGTTAATCGAGCAGTCGATCGTCATTGGCAACGGACGAAAGTTTGTCTCGGCGCTGATCGTGCCCGACTTCGAGAACCTGCGAGCGTGGGCCAGGGAACAACGAATCGAGACCAGCAACAAGAACGAACTCGTCGAAGACCGGCGAGTCGCTGAGATGATGAAGAAAGAAGTAAACCGCGTGACAAGCGGACTGGCCGACTATGAAAAGGTGAAGCGAATTGGCATGATCGCCCAGGAGTTCACAATCGATGGCGGCGAGTTGACGCCATCGCTAAAGGTTCGCCGCCGCGTCGTCGAGGAAAAGTACAGCGACTTGATCGAGTCGCTGTACGGCGGTGGCTCTGAGTGATCGCCTGTACGGGCGCCCGTACAGGTTCATTTATCCTTCCTGAGCGTACCATCCTGATCCACCCTTCTCTGCTTCGCCGGGCTGTGATAAATTCGCCCTATGCCGCGGACGCCCCTTCGAGCCTGCGCAATTGCAGCCCTTTTATTTGTCGTATTGACCGACTCGCGCGGTCAGTCGATTTCACCCGTCGAGTCCGCTCGTGGCAACGCCTCAATAGACACACAACAGAATGAGCGCCTGGCAGCGCAGCAGAACGAGCGAATAATTTCGCTCCTCGAGCAGTTGGCGGAGCAGGCTCGACAGTCCGATAATCTGAATTTCGCCGTGCGAACGCAGTCGCAAGCTGCGACGCTTTTGTGCCCGCACGACCCTGTGCGAGCCCGCGCAATATATCGCCGAGCTTTTCAGTCTCTGACGCCGCAGCCTGCATCCCGTTTGAATGAAACTGCCAGCGGCGATAAAGCCCGCCCGAATCTCACCCCCGCCGAGCGGCTTCAGCTTCGATCTGAGTTGCTGAACCAGATCGCCGCGCGCGACCCAGGGCTTGCAGACGAGCTTGCCCGGGCCCTTGCCGAAACGTCCGGCCCGAAGGAGGGCTGCGGGGCGATGCCAGGCGGCTGCGACCCGATTTCAGCCGTTCAATCGCTGGCGCAGCCCGCGGCGGCTTCGACCCGCGAAGACATCGAGCGGCGTGAAGTCCTTATGAGCGTGGCATTGCGCATCGTTGAACGGGAACCGGAGCAGGCGATGGCTCTCGCGCAAATGAGCTTCACGCCCGGACTGTCGCCGAACTTCTCCCGGCTGCTGATGCTGATGCGGACCGCCGAGCCGGGGCTTGCGGACCTGCTTTTCTCGAGCGCAGTGGCTCGCCTCGAGCGTGCGCCCGCAGTCGACCTCGCGGATATTCACACTCTCGGCTCGTACCTTGTCTCCGCCGGCTCGTCCGCGAGAGAGGCAATGGGACGCGCTCTGGTCATACGGTTTCTCAACCTTGCGTTCGATCAGATCGCGCGCCGCGATAACTCGGCCGCGACTGGCGCCGCCCGAGGCGCGAGACGCGACGAATCGGCAGCGATCTACTTTATCGGACGGCAGCTCACCGATCTCTTTGCAAGGTACCAGCCGGACCGGCTCCAACAGCTTCAGTACGAGATCAACGAGTTAACCGAGACAGGTTCCCCGGATCCGGTCATCGACCTGGCGGCTTACGAAGCGTCGAGCCCCGCGGAGATGGAATCGGATGCTCTCGACATACAAGACGCACACGAACGAGATTCGATGTACGCCCGGGCCGCGCTGGCGTGGCTCGCAAAGAATGAGCTGCGGCGTGCGCAGTCAGCGGCCTTCGAGATTCGCGACTCGGAGATGCGCGACCGCGTGCTTGGTCAGATTGCCCGCAAACACTCGGCCGAAGGAAGAATCGAGGACGCAGTCGCTGTGGCTCGCCGCATTGACGATGGTTCGTCGCGAGTCGAAGCGCTGGTGATGCTGGCAGGCTCGGCGCTGGCCCTGA
>JBASRN010000126.1:0-4360 GCA_049273855.1 Blastocatellia bacterium | reverse complement strand
CACCCGCGGGGAATATAGTCGAAGATTCGCGCCGAAACAACCTGAATCCCGGTGAACCTAAGCGGCGGGGTTTCATGGCGCGCGGTTCGGGCGATGGCCGCGGCTTCGGCTGAGGCTTCGGACGCGGGTTCAGGGAAGCCTGCGAAACGAGTGATCCAACCGCGTTGATCTACCTCGACAATGCTGAAGTGTTCCCGCGCCGGGTTCTCTTTCAGCACAAGCGTGGCAATAGCCCGCTCGCGCCGGTGAGCCTCGATCGCCTCGCTCAAATCGATGTCAGTGACAATCTTTCCGTTGATCACGACAAAGTCGCCGTCGCTCAGGTACTCGCGCAGTCGATCGAGCGCGCCCGACGTTCCGAGTATCTCTTCTTCGAGCGAGTAATCGATTCTCACTCCGAGTTCGGAGCCGTCCCCAAGCGCGCGTGTGATCGACTCCGGTTGATGGTGAAGGTTGACGATGATGTCGCGGATTCCGTGCGAAGCCAGATACTCGACCGAGTAAGCGATAAGCGGGCGATTGTGAAATGGGATGGCAGGTTTGGTGCGCTCCTCGGTTAGCGGCCACAACCTCGTGCCGAATCCTGCCGCAAGAATTAATGCCTTCATACGCTCGGGGTTGGTGAGTCAGGGGTGGCGGGTGCCAGCAAATGAGGCCTGCCCTTCCATTAAAAGACGAGGTCCTCTAGAGGAACGCCGCGCGCACGACAACGCTCGAGCTGCAAATCAGGATAGCTCTCGCGAATAATGTCCTTCGACGAGAACCCGGCAGCCTCCAGCACCCGCAGGATTGTCGTCTCGTCGCCTTCGATCTCGATGAAGTTCCCCATCGGCGTTTCATCCAGTGAGACCTTTAGCTCCTCGCCGTCGAGCCGCAGGCTGAAGTTTGTCCGGTACTTCTGATAGCGGAACACGCGGCGAAAGCCGAGCCTCTCGAACACTGCAATCATTCGCGCGGGATCGCTCGTGTCGCTCTCGATCTCTTCCCTCACCTTTAGCGGTGAGGCTTCGCTTTCAGGCACCACACCCTTGAACGTAACCAGACCCTTGCCGCCGACCGCGCGAACCCTGAGCGCGGCGCGTTGCCTGAAAAGCACCTGGCCGGGCGAGTCCAGCAGCCAGTTATCCTCGAAATGACGAGGCGTGCTTATCGTCAATGTGAAGCCCGCGTCCCCAAGACGCCCTAAATCGCCGCACTCCAGTTTGACTTCAGTCTCAATGGTCGTTTGCATTTGAGGTTTGGTAGCTGGGTTGACTTGTGACATTTTCAGCGGCTAATTATTCCTGTCGCGGCGCCGCGAGTCAATGCCGCCTGACGAATTGCTGCTGCGTGAGAGTGATCCGTCTGGGGGGTGCAACGGCGGGACACGCGACAGCCAGTCACGAGGAGTCACCCGCCGTCGGTGCAATACTTGACTGCAGCTTAGCCCAGTTGCTAGTTTGTTTCCTTCTACTTAACCCGCTAACGGCAGCAGTAAGCGTGCCGGGAGATAAAGATGCGTTGGTCTAGTCTGTTTATACCCACCTTGCGCGAAGACCCTGCGGACGCCGACGTAACCAGCCACCGCTTGCTGGTGCGCGCGGGTTATATTCGTCAGCTTACCGCGGGCGTTTACTCGCTGCTGCCGCTTGCCCAGCGAGTGCGTCTGAAGGTCATCCAGATTATTCGCGAAGAGATGAACCGCGTAGGCGGACAGGAGTTCGTGCTGCCCGCGATTCATCCCGCCGAAGTATGGAAGGAATCCGGGCGCTGGGAAGTTATGGGCGACAATATGTTCCGGCTGAAAGACCGCAAGGGCGCCGATATGGCGCTGGGCATGACTCACGAAGAGGTATTCACGACCATAGCCAGGAATGCCCTTAACTCTTATCGCCAGCTTCCGCAGGTCTGGTACCAGATCCAGGTAAAGTTCCGCGATAAAGCTCGCCCGAAGTCCGGCTTGCTGCGGGTGCGCGAGTTCACTATGAAGGATGCTTACTCGTTTGATGTTGATCGCGCTGGGCTCGACAAGTCGTTTCAGAACCAGTACGACGCGTACTGCCGGATTTTCACGCGATGCGGGTTGAAGTATACAGCGGTCGAAGCAAGCTCGGGAGCGATGGGCGGAAGCCAGTCAACCGAGTTCATGGTTCGAACCAACGCGGGCGAAGACAACATAGTCGTGTGCGAAAAGTGCGGTTACGCGGCGAATGTCGAGAAGGCGACATCGAAGCTTGCGCCGGTGGATGACGAAGGCGGCCCTGCCGCTGTCGAGGAATTCCCAACGCCGGGCGTTCGCACGATCGAAGATCTTACTACTTTTCCGGGCGGCGCTTCGGCGGACAGGCAGATAAAAACGCTTGTCTACGTACTCGACGATCGAATCGCGCTTGTCTTGATGCGGGGCGATCACGATCTCAACGAGACCAAGCTTATGGACGCGAGCGGCGCGATCAACGCAAGGCCCGCGCAGCCCGAAGAGATTCGCGAGGCGCTTGGTGCTTCGGCGGGATCGCTTGGCGCGGTGAGCGTCACGCGCGGCTCGCACCCCAAGATCGCGCAGGTAATCGCCGATGACGCACTGCTCGGCAGACGGAATATGACCACGGGCGCTAACAAGGACGACCACCATCTGCGCGGAGTATCAGTCAATCGCGACATCAAAGTGGATAAGTGGGCGAGCCTTCGCGCGGTCAAGGCAGGCGAAGCCTGTTCGAAATGCGAAGGTAGACTCGACGTTTTCAAGGCGGTCGAGGTCGGTCACATCTTTAAGCTCGGGACCAAGTACTCGGAGAGCATGGGCGCAAGAGTGCTGCTTGCGGATGGAGCTGAGGCGCCGATCGTCATGGGAAGCTACGGGATAGGTGTCGAACGCGCGATAGCGGGCGTCGTTGAGCTGTACAACGACGAGGCTGGTATCACCTGGCCCGTGTCGGTCGCGCCGTTCCACGTAGTCGTTACGCCGGTCAACATCAAAGATGAGGCGCTGCTGCAGGCGGCTGAGCGCATCTACGACGATCTTCGGAGCGCGGGCATCGAGGCTTTGCTCGACGATCGCGACGAGCGCGCCGGCGTGAAGTTCAACGATGCCGATCTGATCGGGGTGCCTTACCGGATCACGCTAGGCAAGAAGATCAAGGAAGGCAAAGTCGAGTTGTTCATTCGCGCGTCGCGCCAGTCTGAAGACGTCTCGGTCGATTCGATTGTTCAGGCGGTCCGCGATCGCGTCGAAGCCGCTCTCGCCTGAGAAAAGCGCCGATCCGCGGTTCGGTTGAGCAACGAAAGAACGGATCGAAGGCGATCTCCCTCGAGGCTTAAAGAAAGCATCGCGAGCGTTTAATAGGAGGATGAGTGCGAAGATGAATCGCCTGACAAACATCATTTTGCTAGTCGGTACCACCCTGGTTTTGTCGCTCGCTGTGGGGTTTTCCGCTTTCGGCTACGGCAGCAGCCCGCGAGAGGCCGCGCTGAGCACGGCGCGCTCGTTCTATCGGTTCCATCTCGCTCACAACAAGGATTTCACCGCTCGCAACGTGCAGCAGCGAAAGCGATGGCTAACGCCGGAGCTGTACAAACTGTTGATCGAGGAACTAAAGCGAGAGGCTGAAGAGAGCAAATCCAATCCGGACGAGGCGCCCTATTTTGAAGGCGACCCGTTTACTGCGTCGCAGGAATACCCCGATTCTTTTCGTGTCGGCAAAGTTGACCTGGAAGGCGAACTGACAAAGGTCACCGTGACGCTTTTGTGGAGTGCGCGAACGAGCAGGGGCCGCGACAAGCGCGACATTGTTGTAGAAATGAAGAGCGCTGGCGGGCGCTGGCTAATCGCCGACATCATTAATAATGACGGCACCAGGCTGCTGGATGACCTCAAGCGTTAGAACCGATCGCGCACCGGTGGAGCAGGCGATTTGGAAAACATAGTCAGCAAGAAGCTCTCAAAGAGAGAGTCAGGAGGATCAAATGAAAACAGTGATTGCCATTTTGTTGCTCGTGTTGTGTGGGATGGTCGGCAGCGCCGCAGCCGGAAGTGACTTTGATCGGATGAAGACGCTCGTGGGTCAATGGGACGCGACCGGTCCGGAAGGAAAGACTCGAATAACGTTCCAGTTGATTTCTGAAGGGACCGCATTGATGGAGACACTGGTCAACGAGAGTATGGTGACCGTATATCACCCGGACGGTGAGGCTGTCTCGATGACTCACTACTGTGCCGCGGGCAATCAACCTCGGATGAGGGCGCAGGGTTCCAAAGGCGAGTCAATTGCCTTTCAGTTTGTGGATGCCGCCAATTTGAAGGGAAGCTCGGACGGCCACATGAAAAGACTGGTGATCAAGTTTCACGACGCGGATCACATAACCGAAGAGTGGACCTGGGTTG
>JBASRN010000125.1:0-2715 GCA_049273855.1 Blastocatellia bacterium | reverse complement strand
CGCGTCAACATCTCGGAGTTCCCGTACGATGATTTGTTTTCCAAAGAGCTGATCGATCTAAAGACGGGAACAGCCGCATACGACTTGATATTGCTCGACGACCCGTGGTTCCCGCGGTTCGCAGCGGAACGGCTTCTGAGCGATCTCGGTCCGCTGCTTCAGAAGCGCGGACAGAATGGGCCGGATGCGGACTTCGTGGAATCATCGATCGCGCTGTGTCGGCATCCTTACGAAACGGGTTCGCTTTTAGCGCTTCCTTATGTCGGCAACTCGCAGTTGTTTTTCTATCGCAGCGATCTGTTCAAGAAGCACAACCTCAACCAGCCCGCGACGTGGGACGATGTGCTGGCTGCCGCGAGAACGATCGACGAAAGGGAGAAGCAGGGCGCTCCCGGCGGCGGCGCGGTTCGCGGATACGTAATGCGTGCCGCCCGGGGGAACTCTGCGGTTGCCGATTTCATGCCGATATTCTGGGCGTTCGGCGCGGAGATGTTTGACTCGAGCGGCAACCCTACGGTGAACAGTACCGAGGGAATCAACGCCCTGCGCTTCATGCTCGAGCTTGGGAAGCACTCACCGCCCGGATACGCCAGCTTCAACGCCACGGAGGTGTCCGCGCACTTGCTCCAGGGAACGGCGGCGATGTCGATCAACTGGCCCGCGTGGATCGGCGCGTTTGGCGATCCGGCGAAGTCGAAAGTCGTCGGCAAGATGGCTTTCACGACGTTGCCCGACGCGGAGCGTCCGGGCCGAGCAGAGATCGGCAACTGGTTGATCGCCATACCACGCGCTTCGAGGAACGTTGAAGCCGCGATGGACTTCCTGGTTTGGGCGACAACCGGGGAACAGATGAAGAAGTCCGCGCTCGCCGGCAACCCGCCAACCCGACGTTCCGTTTTCACCGACCCTGAGCTCCTCGCGCGGTTTCCGGCATACCCCGCGCAGTTGCGCTCGCTTGAGGCTTCTCGGCCACGACCTCGAACGCCGATGTGGAACGAGATTGAGAATGTGTTTGGCATTTTCTTGTCGCGGGCAAACGGCGGCGAGATTACCCCGGATGAAGCGATGAACCAGGCCAACCTGGAGATAGCAAAGATCGTCGCCCGCGGGAATTAGCGGTTCGCGGTAAACCCCGCGCTACCTCGAAGAGGGTATGCACATCATCCACACTCAGCGATTGACTCTTCAGCCGTTCAGGCTCGACGACCTTGACGCGCTCGCTGAGATCAACGGTGATGCACAAGTAATGCGATATATCGGCGACGGTGCGCCCGCGTCCCGAGAACGGACTGCTGAGAGGCTGAACTTCATAATCGAGCACGGCCGGCGGTACGGCTTCAGCGTGTGGGCGGTCCGGTCCAGACAAACACCTTCCCTGATCGGATTCTGTGGTCTGATCCGTCTGGACGGCACGACTGAGGTCGAGGTGGGCTATCGATTTGCGCAAGCCCACTGGGGAAAGGGGTTTGCCACCGAAAGCGCGCGTGCAAGTTTGAGATATGGTTTCGAGGAGCTGGCGTTGGATCGGATCGTCGCGGTCGTGCAGCCTGAAAACATGGCCTCGCAACGAGTGCTTGAGAAACTCGGCTTCAAGTACGAAAAGGACGCGCGCTACTACAACACCGACGTGAAGTATTATGCCATCGCCCGAGAGGCCTATGAACCAGACGGGTCGTTCTACACTTGCAAGACCGAAGCCTGAATCCCGCAATTACACGTTTTCCGTTTTGCGAGATCGGGCCCTCCCGTACTTGCTCATTACCCCGGCAGTCATGGTATTGCTCGCGCTGTCGATCTATCCTCTGTTGTACTCGATCAAAGTTGGGTTTCAGACGGGCTCGGGCGAAACCGCTCAATGGTCGCTCGCAAACTTCACGAGACTGGCAACCGACGGCTTCTTTTTCTCGGCCCTTTGGCACACGATCATCTACGCGGTTGCCGCGCTGACGTTTGAGTTTTTGCTCGGGCTCGGTCTGGCGGTAATGCTCGACCGTTCGGTGCGAGGGCGCTCGGTGTTTCGAGCGGCGCTGTTGATCCCGATGATGATCCCTCCGGTAGTTGTCGGCGTAGTCTGGCGGCTGATGCTGAATGCGGATTTCGGCGCGATCAACGGGACACTCAAAAGGCTCGGCGTGAACACCGAAGGATTGACGTGGACCGCTTCACCGGAACTGGCGCTCGCGTCGGTAATCGCGGTCGATATCTGGCAATGGACGCCGTTCATGTTTCTGGTGCTCCTGGCGGGGCTCCAGGCCATACCGGAGGAACCCTACGAAGCCGCGAAGATCGACGGCGCCAGCAGGTGGCAGACTTTTCGACACGTCACATTTCCTCTGCTTAGGCCGGCGATTCTGGTTGCGCTGCTTCTACGCACGATGGACTTGCTGCGGGTCTTCGATCAGATCTTCATCCTGACGGAAGGCGGGCCGGGGTTTGCGACCGAGACGGTCAGTCTCTACATCTACCGTGCGGCATTCCGCTTTTTTGATTTCGGCTACGCCGCGGCGCTGTCATTTGTGCTGCTGGCGCTGACCAACGTCATCAGCATCGGCTACATCAAGCTGCTTCAAGATCAGGAGGTCGGGTGAGGGTTTACGATCAACGGAGGACTCGCCGGCGAATGACCGCGGTATGGGTGAAGTATGCGCTTTTGATTGGAGCGGTCATCGTCGCAGTTGTGCCGGTCTACTGGATGCTGACGATCTCGCTCAAGAC
>JBASRN010000118.1:0-2599 GCA_049273855.1 Blastocatellia bacterium | reverse complement strand
TCGTTATGGCGGGCATAGCTCAGTTGGTTAGAGCGCCAGGTTGTGGCCCTGGAGGTCGAGGGTTCGAGACCCTCTGCTCGCCTTCCCTCCCTCCCTCATAAATCAATCTCACTCGGAACACCAGTGGGTCAGAACTCTACCTCGTCTTAATGATCGAGTGCCTCCTCCGGTAGCGGCGAGGTACGATTTGCGGTTGTACTGTCGCGGATCATGCACTATTATGCCTGCTTCGCCATGCTATCGTTGTGGGAAGGACGACGAAAGCCAATCGTAGTAGTCGGGTCAAAATGACTGCACTGAACGGCCGAGTGGCATTGCTGAGTCATAAGGCCGCAATCGAGACGCTCGCTGGTTGGTGCTCTGTGTCAAAAGCTGAAATGCCGGGTTCTTGCGGAGCTTGCGCCGCGACGATCAGTTGGCGCTATTTGGGGTCATAATTCAAGTTAGGGTATTGTGCCTGCCTGGCTCAAACGGGGAATATCAATTGCACTGACACTACATACGCCTTAGTTCGGTGCTTTACCGGCCTCAACCGAACCGGGCTGCTTCAAATCTTTCACTCTTTAAACTATGAAGCTCTCCAGCAAGCTAAGAATATATTCGCGCGAGCTTATCTTTATGGCGAAGGGCCTTCGGTCAACGGACCATCCGATACTCGCCCACGTGATCCCGATTCGGCGGTGCAATCTGGCCTGCGCCTACTGCAATGAATATGATGATTACTCAAAGCCGGTGCCGAGCGACGTAATGTTCAGGCGTTTGGACAAGCTGGCCGACCTGGGGACGACGGCGATTATCATCAGCGGCGGCGAACCGCTGATGCATCCAGATATCGAAGCAATCATCGGGAAGATCCGAAAGCGCGGCATGATTGCCTGCCTGATAACCAACGGATACTTGCTAACCCAGGAGAAGATAAAGAGCCTCAACAAGGCGGGTCTGGAATACATGCAGATCAGCATCGACAACGTTCAGCCGGACGACGTTTCAAAGAAGAGCCTGAAAGTGCTGGACAGAAAGCTTCAATGGCTGTCCCGGCTTGCGGAGTTTCGAGTCAATATCAACTCGGTGATTGGCGGTGGAATCAAGACGCCGGAGGACGCGTTGACCGTCGGCCGGCGCGCGGTCGAGCTGGGGCTATCGAGTTCGCTCGGCATCATCCACGATGGACTTGGGACGTTAAAGCCGCTCAAGGGTGTTGAACGGGACATCTACTTCAAGATGAAGGGTCTTGGCAAGAAGGGGCACACCAGGGTCAATCGGTTTCAGAAAAACCTGGTGGATGGCAAGCCGAACAACTGGCGCTGTCGCGCCGGAGCTCGGTACCTCTACATCTGCGAAGACGGGCTGGTCCACTACTGTTCACAGCAGCGTGGCTACCCGGCGGTGCCCCTGGAAAGCTACACCGTAGAGGACATTCGCCGCGAGTACCTGACCAAGAAGGCGTGCGCCGATTACTGTACCATTGCCTGCGTTCATCAGGTTGCGACCTTCGACAACTGGCGCGACCCACAGACGCTGGGGGTCAAGGGCGCTGTTCAGCGTGAAGCGGTTCAGGCGATTCAGACCCTGTATCAAATCGAACAGACCGAATAATGCTCTAACAAAGATGTGCGGCGACGAAATGCGTGCACATTGATAACAAGTGACCGCGAAGCCGGAGGGGATACTGTTGACGCTTCGCAGAAGACGACGAGGAGAGAAGAGATATGCATAAGCCTACGAAATATGCGGAGAAGGGATTGGCCGTTGCGGCTAACATTGCGTGGCACATTTACGAGCCGCTCAATCGAATCAAACAGAATCCGTCCTTCACGCCGAAGTGGTCAGAAAAGCCACTCCTTAAGTCCTATCAGAAGACAAAGCCGCCGCTGGGTTGGCCTCGTACGACCGATTCGCTGTGCCCGAAGTGTGTTCCTGAAATCCGACAGCAGATCGTGGACGGCAAGCTGCCGCACGAGATATTGCTCAATGAAAAAATCGGCGAGATAAAGGCCCAGATCATCGAGCGCGACGGCAAGATACTGATGGTCAAGGACTGCGAGAAACACGGCCACTTCGAAGACGTCATGTCGATCGATCCCGCTTTCTTCAAGCACCTCGAAGAAGTCTTTCCCGGTCGAGACATTCGCGCGCACAACGACGAGAAGCTTCACAACCACGGGTCGAGCACGGTCAAGCACGGCCGCGGCTCGGTGCTGACTGTTGACCTGACCAACCGGTGCAATATGATGTGCGATCCTTGCTTCATGGACGCAAATCAGGTCGGCTTCGTGCACGAGCTGAGCTGGGAAGACATCAAGACGCTTCTGGACAATGCCATCTCGATCAAGCCGCGCCGCCAGATGTCGGTTCAGTTTTCGGGCGGCGAACCGACGATGTCGCCCTACTTCCTTGACGCAGTTCGCTATGCGCGCAAGGTCGGCTACAACAGCGTGCAGGCCGCGACCAACGGCATCGAGTTCGCCAAGAGTCCCGAGTTCTGCGCCCAGGCAGCCGAGGCCGGCTTGCGTTATGCCTACCTCCAGTTTGATGGGATCGGCAACGCCGCCAACGAGCATCGCAAGGTTGGAAACCTGTTCGACGTCAAGCTCCGAGC
>JBASRN010000258.1:0-27017 GCA_049273855.1 Blastocatellia bacterium | reverse complement strand
AAGACTCTGGCGCGCGAGCACGCGCGCGACCACATTAACGTGAACGCCGTGTGTCCAGGGCTCGTCGACACACCGCTGATTGAGGAGATGCGTCGCGACGACTTCACTCGGAAGATCATCGACTCGATAGTCAATTACATCCCGTTCAAGCGGCTTGGCCAGCCGGAGGAGATCGCGCCGATGATCGTATTCCTCGCGTCGGACGCCGCCAGATACATAACCGGTCAAGCGTTCAGCATAAACGGGGGCTTGAACATGGTTGGGTGATCCCGTCGGCGCGAACCGTCACCGCCGCGCCTCTCTGGTTTACGGCGCTGGGGCGACGAGTCGGAAGGGGATATGAACCGCGTTTTTGAAGAATGGAGAGACAAGCCGCTCGATGACGTTCTCTACGAATGCCGCGAGATGATTGAGGACATGACCTTTCCGACCGTTCGCCGCTGGCGCGAAGGCGGCGGCAAAATAGCGGGCCACTTTCAAGTGTACTTTCCCGAGGAGATCGTCCACGCCGCAGGCCTGCTTCCGTTTAAGGTTCGCGGCGCTCAGGTCGAAGCAGTCCATTCCGATTCAAGGTTTGGATCTTATCTCTGCTCGATTCTAAAAACCTCGCTCGAGCTTGGTCTAAGCAATCGAGTTCCGATGGAAATGTTCACTACTCATCCGATCTGCGACGCAGCTCGCAACCTTGCCGCCGTTTGGGGTCGCAACGTTTCCTATCCGTGCCAGATTCTTTACCTACCGCAGAACGCCAACTCGCTGCACGCGGCGACTTACCTTCGCGCCGAGTACGACAGGCTGAGACGATCAGTCGAGGCCGTCGCGGAGGCGGACATCACAAACGCATCGCTTGCAAACTCGATCTCGGTGTATAACGAGAACCGAGCCTTGCTGCGCGAGCTGTAAGCGATCAAGCGAAAGACGCCCTGGCTCATATCTGCGGATGACGCTTATGTCGTCCTGTCGATCGGCGGCCTCATTCCGCGCGAAGAACACAACGAGCTGTTGCGAACCGTCCTGCCGATGATCCGGGAGCGGAATTCCCGACCGCAAGACAAGGTACGCGTCGTGTTCGAAGGTGGTTTCTGCGAGCAGCCGCCGTTCGATTTGATCCGAGCGATCGCAAGGTCCTGTTACGTCGTGGATGACGACTTGATGATCGGCCTGCGCTGGATCCTGGAAGACGTCGCCCTCGCCGGAGATCCGCTGTTCAACCTTGCAAAGGCCTATCTGGAAAGCTCTTCATACAGTCCTGTTCAACACGACCTGCGAAAACCAAAGGAAAGGATGCTGCTCGACCGGATAAAGACATCCGGCGCCGAAGCCGCGATCATCGCCGCGGCCAAAATGTGCGAGCCCGGACTCGAAGAACAGGTTGCCTACACTCGCGCGCTGGATGAAGCCGGAATACCTTACTTCGTCAGCGAGTTCGAAGAGAACATGACCAGCTTCGACCACATGGAAATCCAGTTGGAAACGTTTCTGGAGAACATACTCTTTGCGTGAGGAGCGGCGAATGGCAGGTACGGAAAACACAGCAATAGTCGGACGCGGAACCAACGACGGTGCGCGTTTGTTTCGCGACTGGTTCGAAAGTTTGACCAACATCGCCGGGCGCGGGGGTCAAGCCGCCTATGTCTTTGTGATGGGCAGCATGGCGGAGGTGCTCCGGGTGTTTGATCTGCCGTTGGTGTTCCCCGAGATAAACTCTCTGCAAACCGCGGTTCGCCGTGTCGCTCACGAGTATTTGAATCAAGCCGAGGACTACGGCTATTCACCGGACATCTGTGGTTACGTGAAGGCGGACGTGGCCGTTCAGCTTCGGGGCGGCGAGCACCCGATGGGCCAGATCCCGAAGCCCGCCATCGCCGTGCTTACCAACGCCTGCAACACCTACATCAAGTGGGCGGAGATCTGGGAGCGAATGTACCAGATTCCGGTCTTCACCCTTGATGTGCCTGGGACTCGCGCTGCCGGTCAGCAGACGTGGCCCGGAAACCGCGACTTCGAAAACGATCGCGCCTACGTCGCGGCGCAGGTGAAGGAACTCATCGGAGTCTGTGAGAACCTCACGGGCAAGCGATTCAACGTCGACCGGCTGCGCGAGGTGCTTGGCTATGCAAACGCGATGAGCCGTGGGTGGAAACGAGTGCTCGAGTTGAACAAGAGCCGGCCTTCGCTATTCAACGCCGTGACCGATGGCACCATCTTTCTCGGCGTATCGAATGCGTTTCGTGGGACCGCGGAGGGCGCTCGATACTTTGAAGACCTGGTCGAAGAGATGGAATACAAAGCTGCCAATGGCATAGGCACGCTGACCGGCGAGAGATATCGGTTGGTGTTCGTCGGCGTGCCCTGTTACCCGATCTTTCGCCGCTTCAACGAGCTGTTCAGCGAGTGGGGGGGCACGTTCGTCAACTCGACTTATCTGTGGTTTGCAGCAGGCGGAACAAATCTCGGGTTCCAATACGATCTGACCCGCCCGGTTGAGAGTCTCGCCGAAGGCATATTGATAGGCGTGCGCGACGCTATGGACAGCATGTTTTTCCAGGACCGCCTGCTGGGCGATCTGATCGACCCATATCACGTCGATGGGATCGTGTTTCACCCGATCAAGAGTTGCCGCACGGTGTCGACGGGACTGGCTGACGCTCGCCGCGCGTTGATGGCGGCTCGAGACATCCCGAGTCTGTTCATCGAGTCTGACATGATGGACCGCCGGGTTGTTAGCGAAGCGCAGTTGAAGAATCGGGCCGATGCCTTCTTTGAAGGATTGGCTTCGCGGCGAGTGGCGGCATCGAGGTGAGAGGCTAAACAGCATACGAAGGACGAGGGCCAACATGAGTGCTTGGTGACATTCGCGCTCTTGGGGTCTGGTGATGGGGAGTTATGGCATACGCGGCAGGTGTGGACGTTGGCTCCACGCAGACGAAAGCAGTGATCATCGACGAAGCTGGGCACATTGTTGGCCGAGCCCTGATCGATACTGGCGCTAACGTGGTCGTCGCCGCGCAGAGCGCTTTCACTGAGGCATTGGCTGCCGGCGGCATCGAGGAGCAAGAGGTCGAGTACGTGATCGGCACCGGCTACGGCCGCTATCGCGTGACATTCGGCAACACACAAGTCACCGAGATCAGTTGTCACGGCCGCGGCGCGGTCCACATGTTCCCTGGCACGCACACCGTGGTCGACATGGGCGGTCAGGACACGAAAGCGATTCGGGTCAGCGCATCTGGCGCAATCCTGGACTTCTGCATGAATGACAAGTGCGCCGCGGGCACCGGACGCTTTCTTGGGGCCGCCTCGGCCGCGCTGGACATACCGCTTAGCGAGCTAGGCAGCATCGCGCTAAAGTCAGAACGTCCCGTGCGAATCAGCACCACTTGCACCGTATTTGCGGAGTCGGAAGTGTTGTCGTGGCTCGGCAAAGGAAAGAAGATCGAAGACATTTTGCTCGGAGTGCATCAATCAATCGCGGCGCGCTCGATCGGGCTGCTGCGACGTGTGGGCATCGAAGAACAAGTGACATTCACCGGAGGAGTGGCGCGAAACGTCGGAATGATCGAGGCGCTGAACAAAGGCCTGGGTCTGAAGGTGAACGTAAGCGAGGACTCACACTTCATGGGGGCGTTGGGCGCGGCTCTGTTTGCGCTCGATTACGTGCTCGCAAGCCGCGCGCCTGTGGATCGAGCGGAGGTAGCGGTATGACGTTGACCGCCGGAATAGATGTTGGTTCGACATACACGAAAGCGCTGATTCTCCGCGATGGTTCCAAGATCGCCGGCCGAGCCGTGGCCAGCACTGGCTTCAAGCTTGCCGAGACTTCGCGCAGGCTCTACGAGCTGGCCCTGAGGAATGCGGGCCTTCAGGCAATAGAGGTTGAATACGTGGTTTCGACCGGTTTCGGACGCCACATGGTCGACTTCAGCGATGTGCACGTGACCGATCTCACGGCCAGTGCTCGAGGCGTTGCTTTCTTGTTCCCCGGCACGCGCACGATCCTTGATGTTGGCGGTCAGACGATGAAAGCGAGCCGGCTGGACGCGAGTGCGAGAGTGAAGTCGTTTCGCTTGAACGACAAGTGCGCGGCTGGCACGGGGGCATTCCTCGAGAAGACCGCGCGATACATGGGATTTACGACCCAGGAGATCGGTCCGCTTGTTGCAACTTCCAAGGAAGCCGTGCCGATTTCCGGAGTCTGCGCAGTCTTCGCGGAGTCCGAGGTCATCAATCAACTCTCGCTTGGTTCATCGCCGGCCGACATCATGCACGGCGCAATCCTGTCGCTTGTCGATCGGTCTGTTCAATTGATGAAACGCGTGCAGATGGAGCCCGAGTTCTCGTTGATCGGCGGCATTCTTAGATTCGAGACGATGGCCCGGCTTGTCAGCGAGCACCTGAAGTCCAGAGTCAACGTGCCCGCGGGAGATATGGTTCAGTTCGCGACGGCGCTTGGCGCCGCGATCCTCGGTCACCAGAGATTACGCAAGCTTAGGGAAGGCGGCCCGCAGCGGCCTGTTCCGGTCGGCGAAATCGCCACGGAAGAAGCGGCCGAAGTGAGGATCTGATGAATGAACCAAATAAAAACATCATCGTGGAGGTCCACGAAGGGGTCGCGAAGCTAACCCTCGACCGCCCGCCAGTGAATGTGCTCAACATCGCGATGCTGAATGAGCTCAACCGCGCGCTCAAACGACTTATCGGCATGCCGATCAAACTCCTGATCATCACCGGGAAGGGAAAAGCTTTCTGTGCCGGGGTTGACGTCGCCGAGCACCTGCCGGATAAGGCCGAACAGATGCTATCTACGTTTCACCAGACCTTTGATCTGCTGGCTTCGATTGAAACTCCTACTCTAGCTGCGGTGAGCGGAACTGCTCTGGGAGGCGGATGTGAACTGGCGATGTTTTGCGACTTTGTCATAGCCGCGGAGAGTGCGAAGTTCGGGCAACCGGAGATCAAGCTGGGCACATTGCCGCCGGTTGCTGCTGCGCTGCTACCCCGGCTCTGCGGTCCGCGCAGGGCAATGGAGCTGATCTTGACCGGGATGACGATCGATGCTCCGACGGCCGAAGCATTCGGCCTGGTGAACCAAGTGGTCGCGAACGATCAACTGAGCGCTGAAGTCGACGTGTTTGCCGGCAAGCTTACCGTGCTCAGCGCGGCTGCGATCAGGCGGGCCAAGCGGGCAGTGCTCTCCGGACTGAATCAGAGCTTCGCCGGAGCATTCGACTCGGCTGACGCGGAGTGCCTCGAAACGCTGCTGAGGGCCGCAGATGCTCGCGAAGGATTGCGGGCGTTTCTCGAAAAGAGGCAGCCGGTCTGGACTGATGCCTGAGCTCGCGAGTTCACTCGCGTGGTAACTTCAGAAGCATGGCCGCGTTGTCGCGGAGGATCTTCTGTCTCACCTCAAGCGAGAAGCCTTCCAGCGTGTCGAAGTCCGCAAGCCATCGGGACGGTGCAATAAACGGGTAGTCGCTGCCAAAGAGAATTCGGTCCTGCAATCTCGAACGCGCTTCGTCCATTATCACCTTCGGAATGTACTTCGGGGACCAACCAGACAGATCCATGAACACATTCGACTTGTGGCCGATGATCGCAAGCATCTCTTCGTGCCACGGCCACGCGGGATGCGCGCCGATGACAGTGAGCCCGGGAAAGTCAGCCGCAACGTGATCCAGATAGATGGGCCGGGTGAAGTCGAGCTTGACGCCCATGCCGCCCGGGGTCCCTGCGCCCAATCCGTTTGTGCCAGTGTGAAACAGCGCGGGTACTCCAAGCCGCGTAATCTCTTCATAAAGCGGATAGAATCGCGTGTCGTTCGGATAGAAGGCTTGAATGCCCGGATGAAACTTCGCGCCGATCAACCCAAGCTCTTTTATCGCGCGCTCCATCTCGGCGACTGCTCGCTTGCCTTTCCAGGGATCGACCGAAGCGAAACCGACGAAGCGCCCTGGATACTTAGCGACCACCGCCGACACTTCGTCGTTGGAGAGCGGAGGCAAGCCAGTCGCGGTCTCGGCGTCCCATGCCAGTAGCACACCCACAATGTCGAGGTCGTCGTAGAGTCGCGCGACTTCGTCCATCTCACGCAGCGGGACCCGGCTGCGAAAGAAGGCTTCGGCAGGTTCGCGAAACGGTTTGATCGCGCCGTCGAGAAAACTCGCCGTCGGGAGGTGGACGTGCATGTCGATCGCTTTTGGCATGGTCACCCCTGGGTGCAGGCGCTCACCGCGCGCGAGACGCCCGCGCTACCGGAAATCTACTTGCCGTTCTGGACGATCTGCCCTTGAAGCGGTTTCCTCGGAAGCTTTTGGTCGCGAATCGCGGTGTTGTAGACGAACGCCGCCATAATCACGGCCGCTTGTTTCATGTCGTCTTCCTGAATCCGATCGTAGACATCCATGTTCGAATGATGAGTCCGCGTGTCGTACTCGATGTCGTCCTGAATGAACTGGAAACCCGGTAAACCTACACCATCGAAAGCCTGATGATCCGTTCCGCCAGTATTTGAGATGGTAAGCGTCGAAGCGCCCATGTCGTTGAACGGCGCAAGCCACGCGCGAAAGATCGGCCGCACGAGTTCATTTCCCTGCATGTAGACTCCGCGAATCTTGCCCGTGCCGTTGTCGAGATTGAAGTACCCGGCGAAGTTGTCGTGGCCAGACTTCAGCTCGAACTGCGGCGGAGTGCGGGGGGTGTCGGAGGGCTGTGGCTCTCCGAATCTCGGCTCAGGGCCAAGCCGCTTGCCGAAGTGCTCCGCTACATAAGCGCGCGAGCCCAACAAGCCCTGCTCTTCGCCGCTCCACAACCCGATTCGTATTGTGCGACGCGGCTTCAGCCCGAGCGTTTGAAGTATGCGCACTGCTTCCATGCAGACGGCCGAGCCTGCCGCGTTGTCCGTCGCGCCCGTCCCGGCGTGCCACGAATCGAAGTGCGCACCCAACATCACGACTTCGTCCTTGAGGTCGGTTCCCGGGATCTCGGCGATGACGTTGTGGCTCATCAGGTCCTGATCGTGATACCTGGCCGATATGTTTATCTCGAGCTCGACCGGCACCCCCTTCTCGATCATCCTGATAATCCGGTTGTAGTGCTCGATGGCGACCACGACTTGAGGAATAACTGTAGGCGCTTCTTTGTCGCGAACGTTCTTGCGCCTATCGGCGGGAGTGTCCGCCGGGTACGAGAGGGTCGCGCCTTGAACGAACACGGTTCCGCCATCGGCTCGGCTCGCCTCAAGCACAAGAGCTGCGCCTTCAGCGTAGATCATCTCCCACTTTTTGTTCTGAAACTCTCTCTCAGCCCGCTGCTCGGGAGTGAAATAGCGAAACCTGCCCCTGTCTCCCGCGACGGGTGGCTCGGCGTTGGCAAGCTTCAACAAGGCTTCGTCGGTCTCTCTGGTGGCCAGAGCTTCGAAGTGAGCCTTCACTTCGCGCCGCGGACTAAAAAGAACGATCGCGCCTTTCAGCTTGCCTTTGTACCGGTCAAGGTCAGCCGTCGTTTTTGCGTCGAACAAGACTGGCTTACCGCGCAACGCACCGTTTGTGCTGGCAGACCACGCTTTTGGATAGGCGATCAGGGGATCATAGTAAGGCTTGATAACCCCGGCTGAAAAGTTTTCCAGCGACCACCCTCGCCCGAACTGCCACGCTTCAAGGTGAGCGTTTTGAAGCCCCCAATCGGCGAGCTTCTGTTTCGCCCAATGTTGTGCGGCGCGAATGTTGGGCGAGTTGGTGAGCCGCGCGCCATGAACGTCGGTCAGGTAGCTTAAGATCTCCATAAACTGCGATCGCTTGAGCCCTTCATCCTTGATCTTGTTGATGATCTCCAGGTCCACCTTTTCCGGCCTGGCCTGCGCGCGCACCGCAACGGTCGATCCGCCGAGCGATGCCACCAAAAAAAGAATCGTGAAATAGCGTTTGATCATAAAGCCTCCCTCGTGAAAGTAGAATCTTGTTCTTTGGATTGGGCGACTCGCGGCCCGCTTTGGACTCTTACGAACCTGGCTCGCGCCGGCTACGGTCTTCTCTCTGGCCCGCCGCGTCATGCTGAAGCCCGAACCGTGCTGACCCACTTCTTCTCAACCTTATCCCCTACTGAACGACAACGGGAGTTCTTCTGACCGGTGTCTATTGGAGAACGATATGCTATTCCGCGCTTGATTTTGAGTCAACCTGAGACGGCCGCACGCGAAGCCGCTTGAGACGTTGCACACCGATTGGCACAGGATATAATTCGCGTGCGGACAGGAAGTTCCAGTCGTGGGTTCAGCGGATGAGACGGCTAGGTTAGCCGAGCTTCAACTGAGGTGAACCCAAATGACCTGCAAACCCGATCATCAGGAGCATCGCAACCGGCTTAGAGAACGCTTTCAGCGAGGCGGCGCAGAAGGACTTCACGACTACGAGCTATTGGAGCTGTTGTTGACCTATGCCATCCCGCGAGTCGATGTAAAACCTCCCGCCAAGCTTCTTCTGAAACGATTCAAGAGTCTGGCCAGTGTTCTCGACGCGAGTCAGGCTGAGCTTGAAGGGGTTCATGGACTCGGCGCGGCGTCAGCCGTTTTGATTCGATTAGTGAAGAAGCTTCTGAGCGCTTACCTTGAAGAGCAGATTTACCGCCGCGACGTTCTCTCGTCGCCAGAGGCCGTGCGTGACTTCGCGCGCGTGAAGCTCGCGGGCCTTCCGCACGAAGCCTTCATGGTGATCTTTCTTGATGTGAAGAATCACGTCATAGACCACGAAGTGCTGCACGAAGGGACGGTTGACCGCGCGGTAGTATACCCGCGCCGGATCATCGAATCGGCGCTCGCGCATCACGCGGCGGGCTTGATCTTGAGTCACAACCATCCGAGCGGCGACCCCGCGCCTTCACAGGAAGACAAGCGATTGACTCGCAGCGTAGTCGAAGCGGCTCGCACGGTAGAGATCAGAGTGCTGGATCATCTGATAGTCGGGAAGGCTGGGCATTTTAGTTTTCATGAGAATCGAGTGCTGTCGGAGTAGGCATTGGCCGGCAGATTCTCTTGAAACTCCCACCCTCGCACCAGATGAGTTTTTTCACAGACTTCAAGGTCTAGCTTCTGACCTCCGAGGTTGGCTTCCTTTCCAGCTCGGCGTGCTCGGTGGCGTGTTTGGGTTTAATAAGCGACCACAACTTGCCCGCCACTCCGTGCGAAGCATAGACCGTCGCGATGATCAGCAACGCATATCGCGAGTAGAACCAAACAGTGACACCAAACAGCGCCAACCCCAACACCAGAATCCTGGGGTTGCGGTTTCCCGCGCCCACATCTTTAAAACTCGAGTAGCGGATAGTCGAGATCATCAACAGCGCCAGGCAGCCTACGAGCAATACGAGCGCGGTTGAGAACGTCTGCGAGCCGATCCTCAGGGACCACAAGTGAATGTCTCCGGTGAACCTCAGCGGCGTGGGCCAAAAGTGAACGAGCGCGGCGATCATCGCGGCTGCGATCGGGATGGGCATCCCGACAAAGGCCTTCTTGTCGGCTTTCGGATTCTTGGGTGGCAACGGCGATGGGCGACGAGCCTGGACGTTGAACCGCGCGAGACGGAGCGCGCCACAAATTAGAAACAGGAACGAGACTGCCCACCCAGCGTTGTGCAAGTCCGGGATCTGACCGTAGCCCCACGCGAAGGCCAGCACCGCCGGCGCGATGCCGAACGAAACTACGTCGGCTATCGAGTCAAGCTCGAGCCCGAACTCCGAAGTTGTGTTCGTCATTCGTGCAACGCGTCCGTCGAGCAGATCGAAGAGCGCCGCGAAGCCGATCGTGATCGCCGCTCGATCGAAGTGCTCGATTGCCGCAGGCAGAGCCGAGTCATAAGTCGGCAACAAACTTCCGTGAGGATCAAACGCGTTCGCGAGCACCCTCGATCCCGCCAGTGATTCCATCACCGAGTAGAAGCCGCAGAAGATGTTCGCGGTGGTGAGCAGACTCGGAATGACGTAAACAGCCTTGCGAGATGCACGCCTGGCCTTTGGTCCTTGCCCTTCCCGCGACACCCCGTTTGGTGTTCCGTCCATCGCTCCTCCGATCTGCCGGCCTCCAATTCCAAGGGCATTCTACACTATGACCGCCCCCCACAACACAAGCGTGCGGTTGGGCGGCGAGGCATCAGGCTGCAGTGTTTGCCGCTCGCGAAAGCCACGTGGTAGTATCGAATCTCCTCGTGAGGATGGGTAGTCGGAGGACTCTTCCCTTAATGCTTCGCTTCACAATGCCGCTTTCCATGGGGTTCTGTCTTTCTCTCCTAATCGCCCTTATCGCCGCATCGACAATTGCTCACGCCAGGGAGCCTCGCCGTAGCTTCGGACAAGAAACGAAGCAAAATCAGACCGACGATAAAGCCGAAAGGCGAAAAGCCCGCCGAGCTCGCAAAGGTGACGCTTCGAGGGACGCCAAAACTGACCAACCGAACGCGGCCACACCCGGTGGCTCAAAGCCCGCAGGCGACATTGTCGTTATAGTCGGCGATCAGCAACAAAAAAACGGCGATCTGTGGATCTACGAAGGCTACGTGGTTGCGACACTCGCCGACATCAGGCTGCAAGCTGATAGGGTAACTTTCAACGACGCGACCGGCGATATGGTCGCTGAAGGAAACGTGATCTTCGATCAAGGCCCCGACCAGCGAGTCACCGCGCGCCGCGCTGAAATCAACTTTACCTCGCGCAAGGGGACGTTTTGGGAATCGACCGGTTTCACCGATCGCACTCAGACCGGCGAGTACGTCTTCTTCACGGCAGACCGCGTCGAAAAGACCGGGCCGCTGACCTACGAGATGTACAACGCGGAGGTGACCGCGTGTGAAGATGTGGTTCCGAAGTGGCGCTTCACCGCGAAGCGAGCGGAGCTAAGGATGGGTGACCGCGTAACGCTTCACAATTCGGTCTTCCGAATTAAGAGCCTGCCCACGTTCGTGCTTCCCTACACTTGGCTGCCCGCGACCAAGAAGGAGCGTAAATCAGGCCTCCTTCTCCCGACCAGCGGGAACTCGAACCAAAAAGGCCGCACTCTTAAGATGGCTTATTACCAGACGTTGGGTGATTCGGCTGACATAACCTTTCGCGGCGACATCTACACACAACGGGGCATCGGAATGGGCGCGGAGTTCCGAGCACAGACCGACGAGAAGTCGTTTCTGCGGCTCGGAGTATTTACTGTAAAGGACCGGTTGTTCGGACCGGCCGGCGAGAACCAGGGAGGGACAGCGTTCGTCGGAGACGCAGTGCAGTACTTACCGCACGGCTGGCTCGCAGTCGGGAACATCTCGCTCGTAACAAGCCTCGACTTTCGGCAAGTTTTCTCGGACGACATCACCCAGGTGATCGATCCCCGTCGCCTTTCGACGTTCTACGCGAACAACAACAACCGCAATTTTAGCTTTAACTTTCTCATGTCGAACGAGACGACAACATTGTTCAGCCCGGCGCGCGACCCGCTTGCCGTGCCCGGTGGCGGCAACGACGTCGACATCGGGGTGCGCCAGTTGCCGGAAATCGATACGACCATCTATCCCACGCGGATCTTCGACAAGCTGCCGCTCTATTTTTCGTTTGATTCCAGCATCGCCGCGCTCAAACGCAAAGAGACGGTAGATACCACTGTCGTGTTGGATACTCCGGGCGCGGTGCAGCGCTTTGATCTGCAGCCCCGGTTAACCGTGCCACTCGCAACCGTCGCGGGGATCGCGGTCACACCCAGCCTTTCGTTTCGCCACACCGTGTACACTGCCAGCATCGATCCGTCGATTCCGGAGTTCGACACCGATAGATTCACGCTCGATCCGAATGATCCCCAGCTGAACTCAGCCAGTCCCCGGTTCAACTCCGACGTCAAGCTGTTTGATCCGATGGCGTTAGACCCGATCATTCCTGAGAACCTATCGCGTCACTACGGCGAGCTTGCGGTTGACGTGAGGCCGCCTTCGCTCGAGAAGACCTTCAACAACGACGACGGAACTCCGCGCTTCAAGCATCTGATCGAACCTTACTTCACTTACCGCTTGATCAGAGGCGTCGGCGAAGAGTTCACCAAAATAATCCGCTTTGACGAGCGCGACGCGGTGGCTAACACCAATGAAGTTGAGTACGCTGTGGTCAATCGGTTTTACAACACAATGTACGCCTCAGAAGTTGGTCGCAAGCGGTCAAAGAGATTCCGAGGACAGCCGGGCGAGATGAAACCGGTTACCCCCAAACGTGACCTCGACAAGATCGAGAAGGACAAAGATGCGAAGCCGCGCAAAAAGGGGAGGCCTACTACGCCGCAGGGCGCGCCGGGTTCAGGGAAGCCTGATCAGGGCCGCCAGCCGGTAACCCCCGAGCCGGACCGCGGGGCGGCGGCGGATGATGCGAAGAGCGATTCGACGCAGCCGCAGGAGAAAAGGAAGGCGCATCTTGAGACCGGCGCTCCCGCGGAACTGAATCGGCCGCGCTTTGACGATCAGGATAAGCAACCAGGCAAGACTACGGACGCGAGCCAGACAGATGCTGATGCAGCCACAGCGGGCAACGAGGATTCACTTCCTCAAGCTTATGAATTCCTGACCGTGAAGGTCGCTCAAAAGTATTTCTTCGACCGCAACTTCGGCGGAGCTTTGGTCGAAGGTCAGCGCAATCAGTTCTACCCCATCGACACGCTTTCGGGCTACACGTTTGGAGGTCGGGCCCGGAGCTTTTCGCCGGTGAACGTGGCTATTCGATATCGCCCACTGTCGGTAGTGTACGGCGATTTGAGGATGGACGTCAGCGCAGACGATGGGGTTCGCGACGTCACCGTCAGCGGTGGCGTGAGAAAAGATAAAGTGTCAGCTGCGGTGAGCTACTATCTTTCGCGGAAGATCAAGGTTCAGCCGAACAGCTTCGAAGCCGGCACGTTTCCAGGGAATCAGATCACGACAACTGTGCAATACGGAGACGAGGTGAACGGGTTTTACGGAGGCACGCGCATCGGGTACGACTTTACCGACCGGTTCATCAGCGACGGGGAGATATCAACGGGACGGCTGAGGAACTCACGAAGTTACATCGGTTGGGGCTGGGATTGCTGCGGCGTGCAGTTCAATTACAATACGTTCAAGGCTGGGCTCCGGAACGAGAGTGCGTTTTCCTTCACGTTCACGCTTGCGGGGCTCGGGAGCTACGGGACGGATCAGTTCTCGCAGCTTGGAGGCGGTCAGGGCGCTCGCAAGCGGGGGAAAAAGAACCGCAACATTGGCGACAATGATTTTCCCTGATTGGTCAGTAGTACCTGTGGCGAATGGGTCGCCTGAGAGACGGTCATGGGCTGCTGATTTGTCGCCGAAACAGGACGCTTTCAACACCTTGCGTCACACAACCCTCTCAGGGCAATATTATTGACAGGGTTGGGCGGTGATGCTACTTTAGCCTCGACTTTCCATTCGGGCTTGCCCCCCTGCTAAAGAGTAAAGAGTTCTATGAATAAGAAGGGCGGTTACAAGTTCGACGACCGCAAGAGGGAGATACTCGCTGCCATCGTGCGCGCTCACGTAGCGACCGGTCAGCCGGTGGGTTCCTTTGCGCTGGCGCAGCAATCGAGCGAACGCTTGTCGTCCGCTACGATCCGAAACATCTGTGCCGAGCTGGAAGAAGAAGGTTTCCTGACTCACCCGCACACGTCCGCCGGCCGTATGCCGACGGACAAGGGCTATCGCTACTACGTTGACAACTCGGTTGCAACAGCGAGACTCTCGCGGACGGACGCGGCGCGGATCGAGGAGCGGCTGCTCGACGAAGACTCGCTGGCAAGTCCCGATCTGCTGATGGAACGCACCAGCCTGTTGCTGTCGCAGTTGTCGAATCACGTCGGTATCGTTGTGTCGCCGTCAATCACAAGAGACATACTGCATCATGTGGAGTTTCTTAAGCTCCCCGACTCGCGCATCCTGGTTATCACCGTTTCCAGCGGGGGCCGCGTGCAAGACCGGATGATCCGAGTCGATGAGGAATTCACGCAAGACGAGCTAAATTCAACCGGGCGGTACCTGGCTGAGAACTTCAGCGGGTGGACGCTCGCGGAGATTCGCGATGAACTGCTCCTGCGAATGACCGAGGAGAAGGCGCTCTACGACAAGTTTCTCCGCAACGCTGTGATGCTTTGCAGCAAAAGTCTTCAAGATGGGGACCAGCCAGACGTCTTCATCGAGGGCGCGTCGAACATAATCTCGAAGATCGACTTCGCGGACACCGAGCGGATGCGGGCGCTGTTTAAGATGTTTGAGGAGAAGAGTCGAATCGTTAAGATTTTGAACGAGTGCATACAAAGCGCGGAGCGTGAAGCGGTCGCCGTCCGCATAGGAAGCGAGAACAAGTTTCTTGATTTGAGCGATTGCACTGTTATCGCCTCGCCTTGCTTCTATTCCGGAGGTGGGTCGGCCGGAAGCATCGGCGTAGTTGGGCCGACGAGGCTTGAGTACGACCGGCTCATCAGCATCGTGGACTACATAGCGCGATTGTTTCAGCGCGTTGGGGATCCGGGCGGCTCGCCTGCTGGAGGGCGATCGGCGCGGACGCTCTAGCAATTGAAGACCATTAATCGGGTCAATTCATCATTGAGACATGGGACAAAAGCACAACGAACCAAGGGGAATTCCCATCGCGTTTGAAGATTCGAGTGAAGAAGGAGGATTGAACGCCGATCAGCCCCTCGATGCTGAGGAGTCAGGCGCTGAGCCGGAGAACGACGAGCAGGCCATTAGTGCGGCCGTTGAAGATTCCGGTGTAGAAGGTGATCCGCCTTCCGTGTCGGACGACGAGGACCCTTATTCACGCCTGCAAGCGCAAGTCGATACGATGGCGCGCGAGAAGGCGGGACTCTACGACCAGTTGCTCAGACGCGCAGCCGAGTTCGAGAATTACCGCCGGCGTATCGAGCGCGAGCGGACAGATGCCTATCAAAGGGCACGAGTCGAGGTGCTGGTGGAGTTTTTGCCTGTGGTGGACAATTTCGAGCGAGCGCTTTCGAGCCTTGAGGACAGCGCCGGCGACGCAGAAGCGTTGCGCCACGGAGTCGAGTTGATTCACAAGCAGTTCAAAGATGCTTTGGCCAAGTTCGGGCTCGAGCCAGTGAATGCCATCGGGCAGACTTTTGATCCTCATTTGCACGAAGCGGTGACCATCGAGGCCACTGATAAGCACAAAGAGAACACGGTCATCGAAGAATTTCAAAGAGGCTACAAAATCGGCGACAGGCTGCTACGCCCCGCAAAGGTGAAGGTCGCCGCTACCCCCAAGTAACCCCCCAAGTAATCGCAGGTTGCGAGTCTCGAATTGACTTGGCGATGCGAGATTTGCAACTCCTTCCAGCCTCTACCCATTTCTTAGGACCCCCTGAGCACGTTTCTCGGCTACTGGACTAGGAGGCATCTCTAATGGGCAAGGTGATTGGAATAGACCTGGGCACGACCAACTCGTGTGTGGCGATCCTCGAAGGCGGCGTCACGCAGATCATCCCTAACAAAGAAGGCGGACGCACTACGCCGTCAGTCGTCGCTTTCACAGAGAAAAGCGAGCGGTTGATTGGCCAGATAGCCAAACGCCAGGCGATCACGAACTCGGCGAATACGATCTATGCCGTGAAGCGGCTAATGGGGCGCAAATTCAACTCGGAAGAAGTTCAGCGCGCCTGCAGGGCCTGCTCTTACGAGATTACCGACGCGCCCAACGGTGATTGCCGGGTCCGAGCAAGATCTCGCGACTACTCGCCGCCCGAGGTGTCGGCAATCCTGCTCCAGCGATTGAAGCAGGCCGCCGAAGAGTTTCTGGGCGACGAAGTTACCGAAGCGATCATCACTGTCCCCGCTTACTTTGATGACATTCAACGCCAGGCCACAAAAGACGCAGGCAAAATCGCCGGGCTTACGGTTCAGCGAATCATCAACGAGCCGACGGCCGCCGCGCTCGCTTACGGGTTGGGCAAACGCGACAATGAAAAGATCGCGGTCTACGATCTGGGCGGCGGCACGTTCGATGTTTCCATAATGGAAATGAGCGATGGCGTGTTCGAGGTGCTCTCGACCTGCGGCGATTCGTTTCTGGGTGGAGAAGACTTCGATCAGCGAATTGTCGATTGGATGATTGAAACGTTCAAGGAGGAAACCGGCATCGAGCTTCACTTGGATCGGCTCGCGCTGCAGCGGTTGAAAGAAGCAGCCGAGCGAGCGAAGTGCGAGCTCTCCACCGCGACCGAATCTCAACTAAACCTTCCGTTCATCGCCGCCGATTCAACGGGACCAAAGCATTTCAATAAGACGCTGACACGCGAGAAGTTTGAGGAGATGGTTGTCGACCTTGTCGCGCGCACAATCGACCCCTGCCAGAATGCGCTCAAAGACGCCAGGCTCACGCCCTCTCAGATAACTAAAGTGCTGCTGGTCGGGGGACAGACGCGCTCGCCGATCATCATCGATCGCGTTCGTGAGATCTTTCAGCGCGAGCCTTCGATCGAGATCAACCCCGACGAGGTGGTCGCGATTGGCGCGGCGATACAGGCCGGCGTGCTTGCGGGAGACGTTAAGGACCTGATCCTGCTCGACGTGATTCCGTTATCGCTCGGCATCGAAACGCGCGGGGGCCTGTTCACCAAGCTGCTTGACCGCAACTCGACCATCCCGACCAAGAAGAGCCTCGTCTTCACCACGGTCGCCGACAACCAGCAGATCGTCGAAGTGCACGTGCTGCAAGGCGAGCGCGACATCGCCTCGGGCAACCGCAGCCTGGCGCGCTTCGAGCTGGTGGGCATCCCGCCCGCGCCGCGTGGATTGCCTCAAGTCGAAGTGACATTCGAGGTGGACGCCGACGGCATAGTATCGGTATCGGCGCGAGACAAGATGACCGGTCTGGAGCAGCAGATGCGAATCACGCCTTCATCGGGCTTGTCGGCCTCGGAGATCTACGACCTGATCGAAGAAGCGACTCACAACGCCGAGAGCGACCGCCGAATGAAGGAGATCATCATTTCGCGCAACCGGCTCGAAGGCTTGCTGCAAAACACGATTCGTTCGTTCGGCGAGTTTGGCTGGATGTTGCCGCCCGACGAACAGGAGCTGGTCCGGTCGACGCTCGAAAACGCGCGCAAGACTGCCGTCTCCGAGGATGCGCCGGAAGTGCGTCATTCGCTCGAGCAGCTTGAAAGGGCGGCGCGGTTGATCACCGACGCGATGTTCCGTCCTACGGGACTAGCGTCCGACATTAAGTCTGAGGACGAGACTGCGCCGTTGTCAGAAGTGCTCTAGAGTTTGTTATAATCGGCGACTGGTTTCTAGTTCCGGCTTCTGGTGTGGGCGTTGCCGCCTCAGAGAAACGGAGATCCGCGAACCATAAACCAGATACTAGAAACCAGGAACCGAATCTGTGAGCAGCAAACGCGACTACTACGAAGTTTTGGGCGTACCTCGAGGGGCCAACGAGGAAGAGCTGAAGAAGGCGTACCGCCGGCTCGCCATCAAATACCATCCCGACAAAAATCAGGGTAACGCTGAAGCAGAAGAACGCTTCAAGGAACTCAGCGAAGCCTATCAGGTCTTGTCCCAGGTCGAGCTTCGGGCTCGCTACGACCGATTTGGACACGCCGGGTTAGGTGCAGGAGCAAGCGCGGGGGCCGGACAGGGTTTTCCCGGCTTTGAAGATCTGTTCGACATGTTCGGCTTCGGCGACATCTTCGGTGGCCGTGCTGGTGGCGGGCGTCGCGCGGGACCTCGTCGCGGCTCTGATCTGAGATACGACGTAGACATAACTCTCGAAGAAGCAGCTCGTGGGTTCAAAACAAAGATTCGGGTGCCCCGGTTGGAGACTTGCGAAACTTGCAGCGGGAGCGGCGCGGCCGAGGGATCTTCGCCCACGCGCTGCACGACGTGCCAGGGTAACGGGCAGGTCCGGCATCAACAGGGGTTCTTCTCCGTCAGCCGAACCTGCTCGCATTGCCGAGGAACAGGAAGGGTCAATCGCAACGTTTGCCGCAAGTGCCGTGGCGAAGGCCGCGTGCAGCGCGAGAAGATGCTCGAGATCAAGATGCCGGCCGGGGTCGATAACGGTTCACGTCTGCGTGTCGCAGGTGAGGGTGAGGCCGGCGAGATGGGCGGACCGCGGGGCGATCTGTACGTGATGGTTCAAGTCAAGGAGCACGAGATATTCGAACGCCGCGATGCAAACCTCTACTGCACAATACCGGTTTCGTTCACGCAGGCGGCGCTTGGAGCTGAGATAACCGTGCCGACGCTGGACGGTGAAGAACAGCTTCGCATCGCTGAGGGAACACAGACCGGCTCGGTGTTCCGGCTCAGGGGTAAGGGAATGCCCGTCCTGTCCGGCCGAGGGCGTGGCGACCTGTACGTTGCGGTCAACATCATCACTCCGACGAATCTCTCGCGAGAGCAACGACGCTTGCTGGACGAGTTGTCGAAGCTGGAGCAGAATGCCGAGGATCGCGGGATCATGGATAAGGTGAAAGACATCTTCGGCTGAGCGACGGTACAAGACAAGACACAAAGATGCCAAACAAGCCTTCGTCCACACCTTGAGCATTCCCAACCAACGTCCTTGGAAACCAACGCTCACGCCTTATTCTTGCTAGTTCTTTGTCGTTTCTCTCAGTGCTAGTAAACATCAAGGTCACGCCCCGAGACGACCTTGCCTTTGTAGCCCTGCCTAACCTCGCTTAACAAATCTTGTTCGCTCGTTCCCCAGAATAACTGGTGATACAAGACTAGCAGGCCCGGCCTCGCTCTTGTCGCGATCTCGGCAAGCTCTCTCGAGGATGTGTGAAAACTTGAATGATACTTCTGCCATTCGGGCGGGCGGTTTGAGAATCCAGTGGTCGAGTAGACCTCGTGAATCAGCACATCGCAGCCGTTGCAGTTCTCTACTACGCTCGCGGTCGGCCTGCAGTCGCCCGAAACAACGATGGTCCGCTCAGCCGTCTCAAAGCGATAACCGAAGGCTTGCTTCCATGAACCGTGACTGACCGCGAAGGCTTTCACTGTCACGTTCGCGTCTTTATAAATGAGGCCCGGTTGTATCTCGTGTGCGTTGACCTTGTAGCCCGTTCTGTTTGAGGGCTCGCCTCCGTTCAGCCGCATGTCGAGGTCTTCGCGGTAAGCTTCGAGCAAGTGCCGAGTCATCGATTTGATGCCGCGTGGGCCGTAGACCTCGAGAGGCTGCCTCCTCTCCAACGTCCACGAAGTAAGGATCAGATCCGCCATTCCTGCGGTGTGATCCGAGTGAAGATGAGTAATAAAAGCCGTCTTCAGATTACGAGGCTCCAAGCCTTTAATGCCATTTCGAGCAGCTCCGGCGGCCCGCCGAACTACTCCGGGCCCGCAGTCGACTATATACGGAGTGTCATTGACTACGATCGCAAGTGACGGCCCCGAGCGATCCGGGTCCGCGTTTGGGGTCCCGGTGCCAAGCAACACGACTCTTGTTGTAGTAGGCGCGGTTAACTGAGTCTCTCCGACTTCAAGCGGAAGGGCAGTCAGTCCAACAGGGGCGACAACCAAGGCGAGCCACAGTGCTCTCATGTTTCGAAGTCCTTTCTACTGTTCGATCATCACACCTTCTCGAGCGTTGCTATGAAGAAACCATCCGAGAGGTTGCGATGGGGAAAAGTCCTGACGAACCGCTCGGGCGTTATCAGCTCGACCGGAGCGTTTGATTCAATCACCCGAAATGGCGCGCCGGCTCCGAGGAAACGACCGATCACGTCTTCATTCTCTTCACGCTCAACTGAGCACGTCGAGTAGACCAACCGCCCTCCGCTCCTAACCAACGACGCGGCGCGGGCAAGCAAGCTTAGTTGAACTTCGGCGAGTCGCGGAATGTCGGCCGAGGTGAGCCGCCACTTGATCTCCGGGTTTCGCCGCACAGTTCCAGTGCCAGAGCACGGCGCGTCGATCAAGATGCGATCAAACTTCGGTGCATCATCCGCGAAGGGCGGCGTCTGCGTGGCATCCAGCGCGACGACTTCGATGGAATGAACTCCCAGCCGCTTGGACGCGGCGGCAAGCGACGCGAGGCGGTGAATGTGAACGTCGCAAGCAACGATCCAGGCTTTGTCTTGAGTGAGCGCTGCGATGTGAGACGACTTCGAACCGGGCGCCGCGCAAAGATCGAGCACTCGCTCGCCGTGTCGCGGGTCCAGCAGGAGTGATACCAGCTGAGAGGCTTCGTCTTGAACGTAGATCAACCCTCGCTCCGCCGCCCGAGCAACATCCGCCGATCCCAGCTCAACAACAAACGCGTCCGGAACGAATACGGATGGCCGCGCTTCCACCCCGTGAGCGTTGAGATCAGCAAGCGCTTCGTCCATTCCGGAGAGCAGCGTGTTCACTCGAAATGCGACCCTTGGCGCTTCGTTGTTTGAAATCGCCAACGAGCGAGCTTCGGCCTCGCCAAGCTGCGCCGCCCATCGGCGAAGCATCCACGCCGGGTGAGACACCTCCACTGAAGTTCGCTCAACCGGATCTTCGATGTCGGCTCCCGCTTCGTCGCCGGGATTTCGCGCAGCCTTGCGCAGCACGGCATTCACAAAGCCGGAGGCGCTCCTGGCGCCGGATTGCTTCACCAGATTGACTGATTCATTCACCGCGGCGGAGTGAGGCACTCGGGTAAGATATCTCAGTTGATAAAGCCCCATTCGCAGCGCGATTACAACTGGAACATCGAGACGGTGCACCGGCCTGGCCGCATAACGTTCGATGAAGTAATCGAGCGAGCGCTGCCATCGCAGCACTCCTAGCGTGATTTCATGAGCTAGCGCGCGATCTTCCCTCGAGAGGCCAGTATCTGGCAGCGAGGCGATCAGGACGGAGGCATACGCCCCGTCGGTCTCGACTCGCCGCAGGATTTCGAACGCCACGCGGCGGGCGGGGCTGGTAGAAGGCTTAAGCTGTTTCGGGTTCATCAGCGACTGCTGTGAGCCGGGTGTTCCCACTGCGCGACAGGCTCCTGGCTGCGGGAGATCACCGAGGTCATCTCAAGCGTCAGGGATAAACTGGTCGTCGCACTGGTGCCGCCGCTCAAACGCAAGAAAGTCGTAGTAGCCGCACCTCCGCGTCTCGGGATACTCGCGGCAGACCGCGGGCCGCGCGTTATAAATCGTACACCGCCGAGTCTCCTGATCGAGAAACCCGCAGACGTGTTTGTAGATATGGTCCTTGCGGTGACGAAGAACGCGGTCTCCCTTAGAGATTTTGGAATGACGCTTTTCGGCTTGTCGGTACGACAGGCCAAAATGCTTAGCGATGCGAAGCAGGTCTCGCCTCGTGACGTCGATGCGATCGTAGCTGCAGCAATACGCCGGACACTTCGAGCAGTTGTACAACACGTTTAGTGTCCGGCCGTTCTTATGGCCGTTCCCACCGATGCTCATTCACTACCTCTGAATGGAATCTTTGATTCGACGACGGGTCATTCTACCATGTGAGCGGACGCAAGTTGCAAATAAGCGATTGACGAAGCTCGCTACGTCGACGCCAAGTCTTTAAACAGTCAACTACAGCGAAGCTGATTCTGTTTCCTTGTCGATCGTCTCGGGCCGAGCTTGCTGAATGAAGTTCATCGTTTCGTCCGCCAGGCCTCGCCTTCGCTTCGAAGCTTATCGAGCGCGGACTGAAGATCTGCCTGCGCCGTCGCGATCTGTTCACCCGTTGCTTCGCGAGGCACGTAGATAGGCTCGGCGATCAGCGTCAACGCGCGCGAGAACGGCAGCGGCACCTTCAATCGATCCCAACTTGGAAGCTCAACGTGGCGGCGCGTCGCAATGTGAAACGGGAGTATGCCCTGACCAGTGTGACGCGCCAGCGTGACCGCGCCGGGCTTTGCCTGATAAGCAGGTCCGCGCGGGCCGTCAATCGTAAACGCCGCGTCCATCCCGTTATCCAGACACTGAGCCATCTCTGCAAGCGCCCGCCCTCCTTTCCGAGTCGAAGAGCCTCGCGCTGTGCCGTAGCCGAAACGCTTTATTACGCGGCCAGTATATTCCGCATCACGGCTCACGCTCGACATGACGACGATCCCTCGCTTACGCCAGAACCACGTCGCGGACAGTATGCACGAGTGCCAGAAAGTGAAGATCGCCCGCTTCCCGGAGCCGACTATCGAATCCAGGTGTTCGTAGCCCCGGACCTCCCATCGCAACGACGAACAGATCACTCCAATAAGAAAGTAGAAGCAAAGATCTGCTGCCCTGATGATTAGCCGGTCACGGGCTGTATAAGCGGATAGGTCGTCGAGGCCATAGACGCGCTGCCGCAACTGGTCGGCGCGCGAGTTGGCGGCGTTGCGCCACATAGAACGTTCAGCGCGGGTCATGCTTTTGGGAGCTTCCGCGACCTGAGCCGTTTCGGACTTCGTGTCTTGCACGAGACTTCCATCCGTCGCCGAACCTATATCGGATTGCATAGTGACTCGTCCCGTAACCTTCGAGACTCTATTCGCCGGTGTCATTACTGTCAATGATGCGATCGGTCAGGCATACGGCACACTCGCGCGAAGCGACGAATCGAGCGAGTGCCTGTACGAACGACCCTCGGTGAGGCGTCCTCCTTCCTTTTTGTTTAGGGGTTCGCGAACACGGCGCATCACTTCCCACGTCGAAATTTACCGTTTCATTGACAAAGCACTGCTCTGAAAGTACCCTCTTTTTTGAACTCAGGTTCAATAGATTTAAGTTTCTGGTGGTTTGAAGTGCTATGAATCAACCAATCTACCGCGGCCTTGGCCCAGAAGACGACCTCGACATCGAAATCAACTACCCGGAAGAGCCAGCAGCAAGCTCGGGCCTCTGGGCGGAGGTCAAGTCGATCACTCGCGACATAATCTTCGCCGCTGTGATGGCGGTGCTGATCGTCGTGTTCGTTGCGCAGCCGGTCAAAGTCGAAGGCACATCCATGCAGCCTCGACTCGAGAATGACGAGCGCATCTTTGTCAACAAGTTCAAGTACACCTTCGAAGCGATCGAGCGCGGCGAAATCGTCGTCTTCTGGTATCCGGAAGACCCGACAAAGTCATTTATTAAACGCGTGATCGGATTGCCGGGCGAGCTGATTGACATGGACGCGCTGGGCCGAATCACCATAAACGGGCACCCTTACGAAGAACCTTATCTCGCGCCGGAGAGAAACCAGGCGGCGCGCGCGCGCTGGAATCAGGTGCGCAACGATTTCAAATACGTCAAGCCTCACTACTACTTTGTGATGGGCGACAACCGCGACGCCTCGAACGACAGCCGGTCGTGGGGGCTGGTCCCGGAGAAGTACATCTACGGCAAGGCGATGTTTCGCTACTGGCCACCTCCGCGTATTGGCACGCTCGAACAGACGATAGATAGCGAGAACGTAGACCCGGACGCTGAGCGCTGAGGCCAAAGATTCTGTCTGTTCCGCAAATCGTTTCACTACTGATGCGTTCAAGGCTTACGCCGCTAGGTAAACTCTTTTACAACCCGCTTCAAGCGATGGCGGACCTCGCAGCTCGCACGCCGTACTTCGCGGGGACGGCGCTCGCTCTGGTTTCCACCTTCCTCTATTACTCAGTCCTGAGCGGCAGACTTCAGAGAATACTCTCATTGTTCGGCAATGAGCAGAACGCGCCAGGGCTGTTTGCGCCGTTCATCCTGTTTGCCTACCGGATATTTCTCGGAACCATCGCGAGCGCGCCACCGGTCTTCTTCATCATCGTGGTGTTCGTTCCTGCGTGCGTGCTGGCCGCGAGCGTAATCGAGCGGCGGGCGAGCTTCAGGGTTCTGTTGCGGCAGGAGTACGCGGCGGTCGCGACATGCGTTCTGTACAGTTGGGCGGTAGCGCATTTGTTGATGTTCGTGCTGGCGCTCGTGATGTTCAAGCCGGGCGGTCCGGACGCAGAAGCGCTCGAAGCTGCAATGCGAGTTGTGCCGTTGCCGTACTTTGTTTTTCTAGCGGCTATCGCGTTGCGGGTGGTTTTGCGACTTAGTTTCGGACGAGCGATCGGCGCGATGGCGTTGGGGGCTTGCTCGCTGCTGGCCCTGCCACTCATACCGAAACTCCTCTTTCTGCTCACCTCGCCACTCTTGCTGATCCTGGTATTCATTCTGCTCCGGAACATGTTCGGCGACGTGTTGACCGCGCAACGGTCGCGCGAACAATTCAAGCGAAGCCTGGAAGCCGCGACCTTGAACCCCGCTGATGCTTCGGCTCATTACAATCTGGGCTTGATCTATCAGCAGCGCGGTCAATTCGAGGAAGCGAAGGAGCGCTTCGCACGGGCAATCGAGATAGACGCGGACGAGACCGACGCTCACTATCAACTCGGCCGGATCGCGCGCGAGCAGGGCAGGTTTTCGGATGCGATCACGCGTTTCGAAGCGGTGGTTCAACGCGACCGCGAGCATTCGCAGAACGAAGTGTGGCGCGAGATCGGCCAGACTTACTTTGAAGCCGGGCAGCTTGAAGACGCGCGCGCGGCGTTCGAGCGGTTCATCCAGAAACGCCCTTCGGATGCCGAGGGCCGCTATCGTTACGGGCTGACGCTTAACCGGTTGGGACGCGGCGACGACGCGGCCAGCGAAATGCGCGCTTGCATCGAGGCCGTCCGTACTTCCCCTACGTACAAGTACCGCGCTGACAAACAGTGGATGAGTCAGGCGGAGACGTTCTTGCGACAATGACTCTTCTTGCGTCGTGTCGCGTCTGACTTGTACCCTCAAACCTTATGGAAGCAATCCTGGCGCTTGAAGACGGAAGAGTGTGGCGAGGTCGCGGCTTCGGCGCGCGCGCGGAAGTCATCGGCGAGGTCGTCTTCAACACAGCGATGACCGGCTATCAGGAGATTTTGACCGACCCTTCGTACTCCGGCCAAATCGTTACGATGACTTATCCGCTGATCGGCAACTACGGCACAAACGACGAAGATCCAGAATCGGCTCGAGTATTCGCGGAAGGCCTTATCGTGCGCGAGCTCTCGCGAACGGTGTCGAGTTGGCGGGCATCTTCGTCCCTCGATGACTATTTGAAGGCCGCCGGAGTACCTGGCATTTCGGATATCGACACTCGCTCGTTGGTTCGACACATTCGCGAGCGTGGCTCGATGCGTGGTTGTCTTACAAGCGAGCACAGCGAATCGGCAGCGATTGATCGCGCGCGCAACGCGCCCACGATGATCGGACTCGATCTCGCTTCACGCGTCACGTGCCGTGGGCGTTACGAGTGGACCGACGATCAGCCTTTGGCTTACGGCTCTCCGAGCCTGCTGAGGAAAGCCGCGAGCGAAGCCCACGATAAGGTAGAGTCAGGGCCTCGCTTTCACGTGGTCGCTTATGATTTCGGCTTGAAGCGCAACAGCCTTCGAAGCATGGCTGCGCTGGGCTGCCTCGTCACTGTGGTTCCGGCGCACACGTCGGCTGAAGATGTGATTGCGCTTAAACCGGATGGCGTGTGGCTTTCGAACGGCCCGGGCGATCCCGAACCGCTGACCGAGGTGGTCGGGAATCTCAGAAAGCTGATTGGACGCTTTCCGATATTCGGAATTTGCCTGGGTCATCAACTGATGGGGTTGGCTTTGGGCGGGCGCACCTACAAGCTGCCGTTTGGCCATCATGGCGGAAACCATCCGGTGAAAGATCTGACGACGGGGCGAGTCGAGATCACAGCGCAAAACCACGGTTTCGCGGTCGTCGCGGATTCTCTTCCCGCCGAGTGCGAAATCACGCACATAAATTTGAATGACAACACAGTCGAAGGGCTCCGTCATCGGACTCTGCCGGTCTATTCGGTGCAATATCACCCAGAAGCGGGTCCGGGACCGCACGACGCCGCTTATCTTTTCGATCGTTTTATCGACGCCATGGAGCAGAATCGCCCCAATAGCGCTTAGAATCGCAAATTCGTATTTCGCGGTTCCCGGAGGCAAGAAATTTGCAATAGGTAATCCCGCTTTGAGCGAGTATAATAAAGACTCAATCAGAGTAAAGAATCGTCGCGGCAACAAATGCCGCTCTGGAAGAATCATAAGTTTGCACTTCTAGGGTAGAGAGAGGGGATAGGATGATGCGCGTGTATTCCCAGTTCGAACTCCCGAGATGGCAGAAGGCAAGTGCCCTTGCGCTGCTATCGATGTTTTTTTTCGTCGGAGTAGCAACCGCCGGAGGGAAGCGAGCCAACGCCAAGGCTGCAACTCTCAAGATCGATAATTTTGGTCAGATGGACGAGCGATTCTTCAGGGGCGCGCAGCCCGACGAAGACGACTACGCCGAACTAGCCGGGCTTGGCATCAAGACGATTATTGATCTGACAGATAAACCCACCAGTTATGAGAAGCGAAGCGCCGAAGCGTTGGGCATGCGTTACATCAGCATCCCGATGAGCGATTCCCGCAGACCCGCCAGTGAGCAAATCGAGCAGTTTTTGAAACTCGTGGACGATCCGGCTACGGGAAAGTTCTTTGTCCACTGCATAGGCGGACGCCATCGCACCGGAGTACTGGGCTTCGTATACAGAATGAATCATTACGGCTGGTCCTTCGATCAAGCGTACAGCGAAATGAAGCAGTACGACTTCTACACGAGGTTCGGACACGGCGACCTGAAGGATTTCGTTAAAGAGTACGCCGTCAGCTTTGTGAAGAAGCCGAACCACACGCCGCTGGTTGATACGACCGCGACTTCGAGCGACTCGGCGGAGTCCAAGACTCCCTAGCTCTCTCCTTTAGTTAGTGGGTGTTCAGCGAACGAGATGATATTCCGTCTGTCGCTTGAGCACCCATGCGACCGTCCCCGATTCATCAATCACCGCGTCTTCTTCCGCACCAACCCATAACTCTTTTCCACCCCATTCCGGTACAGCTGTCGTAGCCGAAAGCTCGATTGAGAACCAGGTTCCCGGCAACAGTAAGACGTCGCCGCGGCCGGGCACCCCTTGTTGACGATCCCACAAGCCAATCAGCGGGCCCGCGCCATGACCGTGGTCGCCAATCGGGTGAGTGTAGATCGATCCGTTGATTCC
>JBASRN010000115.1:0-4265 GCA_049273855.1 Blastocatellia bacterium | reverse complement strand
GTCCTGACCGTATGCGCTCGCTTATGGCCTCGGGTGGTGTACGCTTCGGGCTGACCGGCGCCGAAAGCGAAGCCGCCCGCGAGGTCGCCCGCTACATCGACCACACCTTGCTCAAGCCGGAAGCAACTCGCGACGAGATATTGAAGCTCTGCGAGGAGGGAGCGCGTTTTGGCTTTGCTTCGGTTTGCTTAAACCCGATCTGGGTCCGCGAAGCCGCCTGCGCGCTTCGAGGAAGCGGTGTGAAGGTTTGCACGGTGATCGGTTTTCCGCTTGGCGCCAACGAGCCTGACACCAAGGCTTACGAAGCGCGTCGCGCTATATTCGACGGGGCAAGCGAGCTGGACATGGTTATCAACGTCGGAGCTTTGAAGTCCGCCGATGACGAACTCGTTGCGCGCGATATCGCAGGCGTCGTCGAAGTGGCCCACGAAGTCAACTATTTGTGCAAAGTGATTCTGGAGACCGGACTTCTGACTGAAGAGGAGAAAGTACGCGCTTGTCTTCTGGCAAAGGAGGCGGGAGCGGATTTCGTCAAAACCTCAACTGGTTTCAGCAAGGGAGGCGCGACGGTCGCAGACATCGCACTGATGCGTAGAGTAGTCGGCGGCGAAATGGGAGTGAAAGCGTCTGGCGGCGTTCGAGACCTCAAGCAGGCGCAAGAAATGATTCGAGCGGGCGCGACACGAATCGGAGCAAGCGTCGGAGTGAAAATAGTGCAGGAAGCCGCCGGGGCGAAATCACCCACTAACCAGGCGACAACGGCCTATTGAAGGAATACGCTCTGGCGAAACGAGATGCATTCTAGTAGGCCCACCTGGTAAGCACCGACCCCACAGTGTAGCCCGCGCCGACGGCCGCGAACACCACAAGGCTTCCCTTCCTCAATCTCCCATCATCGAGCGCATCTCCGATCGCAAGCGGAATCGTTGCGGCTGTGGTGTTGCCGAACTTGTGAATGTTCTTGACCACCTTCGATTCGTCAAGACCGAGCTTCTCAGCAGCGGCATTGATGATCCGAAGATTGGCTTGATGCGCGATAAACAGGTCCACGTCCTTGCCCTCGAACCCATTGCGCTTAAGGATTCCGCGGCTGATCTCGCCCATCTTCCGCACTGCGTACTTGAAGACCGGCTGTCCCTCTTGATGAACGTAGTGCATTTTCTTCTCGACAGTCTCGTGCGATGAAGGATTCAGGCTTCCGCCGCCCGGCATACAAAGGAACTGCCCCCCCGAGCCGTCGATTTCGTGCATGAAGTCGAGTATGCCGAGGTTTTCATCCTCGCTAGGCTCCAGCAACACCGCCCCGGCGCCGTCGCCGAATAACACACAGGTCGAGCGGTCTTCGAAGTTGATGATGCTCGACATCACATCAGCGCCTATCACTACTACCTTCTCGTGTCTTCCGGACTCGATAAATTGCGCGCCGACCGATAGCGCGTAGGGAAACCCGGAACAGGCGGCCGAGAGGTCGAATCCCCACGCTCGACTGGCCCTGACTTTGTTCTGGACGATGCACGCGGTTGCAGGGAAGAACATATCCGGGGTCACAGTAGCAACGATGATCAACTCGATCGCATCGGCTTCGATCCCACGATTTTGAAGAAGGTCGCCCACGGCTTGGGCCGCAAGCTCTGAGGTCGGCGTCCCGGGCTCGACCATATGTCGCTCCAGGATGCCAGTGCGCTCGACTATCCAGTCGTTATTCGTGTCAACGCGCTTCGCCAGGTCATGATTGGTCACGACCTTCGGCGGCACGTAGCGTCCGAGCGCTGTGATCTTAGCCCTGCGTGTCGACCTCATCTCTTGCTCCTCCGTTCGATCCAAACCCAGTCGCTGCTCTCAACGACGCGCCGATAGTAGCACCCGCATGTTTTCCGGTGCAACAAAGCATGCTCAAGCAGCCGGGCTCCGCCCTTTCTTGCCAGGCTCGCCTGTGATATACGATAGCAGGCTCTGGCGCACGATCGCAGGCGCGATCGTCAGCGGACCAATCCGATCCGCTCACGAACTTTGAACAACTCTGCCGGCCCCACAAGCTGGCCTCTAACTCGTTCACAAGGAGAACAAGCTATGGCAGAGAATACAAACTCGAACGTAAGCATCCCGCGGTTGATCTTTATCCCGAGCGTGATCACGTTGGCGATCACGATTCTGAGGTTGGTGGGAGAGCTCCAACATTGGCCGACCTCTTTGTTCAACCCGGCGGCCGGCGGGGGAGGTGCAATTGTCGGGATCACCTGGCTCGTGCCTATCCTCGGCGTCTACTTTGCGATTAAGTTATCTGCCGCTGGTCACGGCCCTGCGAGCGTCGGCAAGGCGATCGGTTACTCGGTTCTGGCGTTAGCGGTTAGCTTTGCCGGCGGCTTCGTTGGATTTGGCATGCAGGGCGAGTTCCCGGGAAAGATTGCCATCGGCATTTTGCTGATTGCCGCGGGCGGCGTGATTCCCTTCTTTGCATGGCCCGCGCTTTCGAAGGTGCTGACTGCATACGGCTACGCGGCCAGGATTCCAGTTGTGATCCTGATGTACTTCGCGATCCGCGGAAACTGGGGAACACACTATGACGTGGTTCCTCCGGGATTTCCGGAGGACACAGCTTTCTGGCCGAAGTACCTGCAGATCGCGTTTGTGCCGCAGATGCTGATGTGGATCGTGTTCACAATTATCGTTGGCTCGCTATTTGGAAGCGTTGCAGTCGCGGTTGCGCGTCGCAGCAGCAAGCAAGAGCAACAAACGGCTTAGGACGCGAATTCGCACCAAGAATTGATGGCCGCCGGGCTCCTGCGCTCGACGGCCATCAACGTTAGCCCTGACCTTCAATCGTAGTACTCAAGTCCGAGGTGAGTGATCAGCTCTTCGCCCCTCAAGTGACGAAGCGTATTCTTTAGCTTCATAAGCTGAATGAACAGGTCGTGTTCGGGATAAAGCTCCGGCGCGGTCATCGGGCTCTTGAAGTAGAATGACAACCACTCCTGAATCCCTTTCATCCCCGCCCGCTTAGCCAAATCCATGAACAACGCGAGATCGAGCACGATCGGCGCCGCAAGTATTGAATCGCGGCACAGAAAATCGATCTTAATCTGCATCGGATAGCCGAGCCAGCCGAAGATATCAATGCTGTCCCAGCCTTCTTTGTTGTCGCCCCGCGGCGGATAGTAGTTGATCCGCACGATGTGGCTGAAATCCTTGTAAAGCGCCGGGTAGACATCCGGCTGAAGGATGTATTCGAGCACCGACAGCTTGGACTCTTCTTTAGTCTTGAAAGACTCGGGGTCGTCAAGCACTTCGCCGTCGCGGTTGCCGAGGATGTTGGTCGAGAACCATCCGTGAAGGCCGAGCAGGCGCGACTTCAGCCCCGGGGCGATCATCGTCTTCATCAGCGTCTGCCCCGTTTTGAAGTCCTTGCCGCAAACCGGCAGTCCCTGATCCACCGCAAGCTTGGTGAGCGCCGGTACGTCTACCGTGAGGTTCGGCGCTCCATTCGCGAACGGAACACCCGACTTCAGCGCGGCATAAGCGTAGATCATCGACGGCGCGATTGAATCGTGGTTCTCAAGCATCGCGCGTTCGAATGACTTTAGGTCGCCGTGGCTTTCACCTGCTTGCATGAAGATTTCTGTCGAAGCACACCAGACCATCACGACCCGATCGCACTCGGCGACGCGCTTGAAACTCTCGATGTCTTCCATCAGTTGCCTGGCAAGCTCCATTTTGTTCGCGCCCTTCTTGACGTGAGTGCCGTTAAGCCGCTTCACATAGTGCTGATCGAAGACGGCCTTCATGGGCTTGACCGCCTGAAGCTCTGGCTTGAGCTGAGTGACGAGATCGCGCTCGAGCACGCCCGCGTGAATCGCCGCCTCGTACGCGTCTTCCTCGAAGATGTCCCACGCGCCGAATACCAGATCTTCGAGCGAAGCCAGCGGAACGAAATCCTTGACCATCGGGACGCGGTTGTCTGTCCGTTTTCCAAGCCGGATCGTGCCCATCTGTGTGAGCGAACCGATCGGCTCAGCGATGCCTTTCTTGATTGCCTCGACTCCGGCGATGAAAGTAGTGCTCACCGCGCCGAGTCCGACAAGCAAGACTCCGAGCTTTCCTTTCGGCTCTTCGACAGTGATTGGTTTCCGCTGAGTTTGATTGGGCATGATAGTTGATTCCTTTCTGAAGCCGTTCGGTTGCAGCGCTTGAATACGGATTACAGCAGAAGCCATAAACGAAGTCTTGCGCTTTGTTGCTGAGTTTTAGCGATCGGTTGCCGAAAATGG
>JBASRN010000114.1:0-49914 GCA_049273855.1 Blastocatellia bacterium | reverse complement strand
ATGATCTGCGGCATGCTTGTCGAGGATCGCGACGACATGGTGGAGAAGGCCTTGTCGTGGGCGCTTCGTGAACTCGCGAAGGGTGACCCGGGGTCAGCGCGCGCGTTCCTCCGAGAGCACGAAAGCGTGCTCGGCGCGCGGGTGTTGCGCGAAGTGCGGAACAAGCTGGCAACAGGATTGAAAAACCCGCGCGGCGGGTGAGCACCTTACGTCTTGTCGACTGGCAGCGCAATTGACAACGACATACCACGACTGTAAAAAGTGACTCCCAAACGCGTGCCCAATTTCAGGATCATTGAGGTGCTGACGTGTCAAAAGCTGAGCCCAAACTATTCGTGTTGGACGATGCCTTGTTAAACGCTTATGCGACGAACGACAACATTACCCGCTATCTGATCGAAAACATCGACCCGAAAGCGTGGCGCGCCGAGCCTCCCGGCGGGAAGGGCAGAACGATTGCAGCCATCGTCGCCCATATCCACAACGTGCGCGTGATGTGGCTGAAGGTTATCGTCAAGGACGGTCCCATTCCCGAGCAACTCGACCGCCACACGGTCACACCGCGCCAGGCAACCGCGGCGCTGTCGAAGAGCGGCGAAGATGTCGCGCGCGTGATCGCGGCTGCGCTCGCGGCGGACGGGCGAGTCAAGTACTTCAAGCCGGACGTCGCCGGCTTTATCGGGTATTCGATCTCGCACGATGCTCATCATCGAGGGCAGATATCAATGCTCGCGCGCCAGGTTGGCTTCGCGATTCCGCAGAAGGCCATGTTCGGGATGTGGGAGTGGGGCTCGCGGGACAGCAACGCACCCCCTTCGGGGCCTAAAGCCGCGGCCGGAAAGCTGAAGGCAAAGAAGAAGAGTTAAGAAGATGGCGAAACGATATTGGTTGATGAAGTCAGAGCCTGGAGCGTTTTCGATTGACGACCTCAAACGAAAGAAAACCACTCTCTGGGACGGCGTCCGAAACTACCAGGCTCGAAACTTCATGATGAAAGATATGCAGCTCGGCGACGAAGCTTTCTTCTATCATTCGAACGCCGACCCGCCGGCGGCAGTCGGTGTGATGGTCGTCGTCACCGCCGCCGAGCCCGACCCGACCCAGTTTGATCCCCAAGACAGCCACTACGATCCCAAAGCAACTCCGGGCCGGCCGATCTGGTTTTGCGTTCGGGTGAAGTTCAAGAGCAAGTTCGCCCGCCCGGTCAGCTTGCAAGAGATGAGAAGTCACAAGGCCTTGCAGAGGATGGTACTGCTTAAGAAGGGGAGCCGGCTCTCGATCCAGCCGGTGACCGAAAGGGAATTTGAGATCGTCTGCGAGCTTGGAGCACAAAAGGCTCCGGGAAGCGGTAATCAGTGACGGGACAGCGGCAGTTGCAGTCGTCCCTGCCGAGTCCCACTTGACCCGCCCCGGCCGCGTTTTGTTCTATTCCAATGGGGCTATTAGAAACGTCAGTTGAGCCCACCTCCGGGGCGATACTGTTCTTTGCTTTTGCAGAAGACGCGATTCCTTCAACAATTGACCTGGTGTATAGTGCCGCCAACTCGGCAACCATGAGGGAATTTGGATTGTGGCTGTCAAATAACCTCCTCTTCTTCTCTGGTTGAGGGACACAACCATTGAAGGGACGCAGAAAGCGGAAGGGACGACTCTCCCGAGTCTTCCCTTCCGTTATTTTTTGCTCCAAGTGACAATCCCTGCTAATGCTACTCCGAGGCGTTGCTCTGATACTTCGATACGTAGATTCTATGTCGTTGACCGGTCGTTTCTTGAAATGATCGAGGACGCTCCCTATACTAAAGCCCGCAGGTTGGAGGGGTACCCTAATGGTAAGGAAGCGGTCTTGAAAACCGCCGGGCGAAAGCCCTTGCAGGTTCGAGTCCTGTCCCCTCCGCCACTCTCTCACCGATGTCCGCTACTTCGTCGTCGTCGTCGTCGACTGAAGCCGCCGGCCCTCCGAGTTGAATAGCTCGACCGAACCGATGACGCGAAGGCCCTTCGCCAGCTTGCGCGCGTCTCCTACGACGACGATGACGGCGGTGCTGGTTGAGATGTACTTGCGGGCGACTTCCTGCACTCGATCCGAAGTCACCTCGTCCACTCGCGCACGGTAGCTTTCAAGGTAATCGGGCCCCAACCCTAATACGCGAGCGTGCAACAATCGGCTGGCGACGCCACCCTGAGTTGAGAGGCTCAACGCGAACTGGCCGGCCAGAAAGCTCCTGGCATCTTTCAACTCTTGATCGCTGACCTTCTGGTTCGCAATGCGATCGAATTCCACGAGCATCTCCTTGATTGCTTCGATCGTCACCTCGGTTCGCGTCTGCGAAGCGCCAAAAAAAGTGCCGGCATGCCTCAAGGCGCTGATCGAGCTGTACACATCGTAGGTGTACCCTTTCTGCTCGCGAAGGTTCAAGAAAAGACGCGATGCCGTGCCCGCTCCCAGTATCGCGTTCGCGACGGATAGGGCGAAGTAGTCCGAGTCGGTGCGCTTCACGGCAAGTCCGCCCAGTAGAAAGTCCGCTTGCTCGGAGCCTGGACGGTCGATCATGTAGATCTTCCGCGCGACTGGTTTCTTCGACTGGAGCTGACGTGAGTCTGGACGAGCGGCAGGGTTTCTCCACCCGCTGAACCGTTCGCGAAGCCTTGTCTCGGTCTTCGACGAATCGAAATCGCCGGCGATGACGATGGCCGAGCCCCGGGGTGTAAAGTTGGATTTGTAGAAGCGCTCGATCCTCAACCGAGTGACTGCCTGCACGGCTTGCGGCGTGGGAACGGAGCGAGAATAAGGGTGCGAGCCGTAGACGACTTTGTCGAACGTCTCTTGAGCAAGAAACGCCGGCTCCTGCCGCTGAAGCGTCAACCGCGCGATGCGATTGCTCTTATAGAGTGCGACTTCGCGTTGAGGGAATGCCGGGCGAAGCATCACATCCGCGAACAGATCGATCATTCGATCCGTGTTTGCCGAGACGGCCACCGCCGAGACTTCGGCATAGTCTTCGTTAGCCGACGAGGCGATGCGGCCTCCGAGCGATTCGACTTCGCGAGCCGTCTCGCTGCTAGTGCGCGCGCCGGCTCCTTCAGTCATCAGCTCGGCGGTTGATTCAGCAAGTGCGACGTAGGAGGCGAGCGCTGCCGGTCCAGCCATCCGGGGCGGAGCCAGCGGGATACCCGCCTGGATCGTAACAAGCGGGGCTCGGCGGTCTTCAAACAACAAGATAATCAGCCCGTTGTCGAGCTTGACCTCTTTCGTAGCCGGAAGCTTGAACGGACGGGCGGGTAACGGCGGAGGGCTTTGCTTGCGCCACGATTCCGTTGACTGCGCCGGCCGTGCCAGAGCGTGCCTCTCCCGATTCGCCGGCGCAACGGCGATCGCTAACGAGAAAAACAAGACCAGTAAGCGGGCTCTAGTCATGGGCGGTCCGTTAAAAAGGCGTGAGGCCGGCAAGCTAAAGCTTGAACTCTAACCTCACGGCTTGGCCTTTTCCTTACTAATGAACAACACCGACCGGTTAACACTGCCGAAGTATCGATTCGCGGCGTCGCGAATCTGTTCCGGAGTCACCGCCAGGTAACGATCGATCTCGCTGTTGATCAGCGACGGATCTCCATCGAACATCGTGTACTCGGCCAGCGCCAGCGCGCGGCCCAACGGCGTTTGGAGACTGGAGAACTCGCCTTCGGAACCGGTGGCAAATCGAGCGAGCCGATACTGGTTCTTCACTTTGTTCAGCTCGTCGATTCCAACTCCCTCGGTCTTTAGTCGTTCGATCTCGGCCAGGATCAGTGCCTCTACAGCTTCCGGTTTCACCTTTTCTTTATGCACCGCGAGCACAGCAACCTGACCCGGGCCGCGTCGCGCTTCGAGTGTGCCGCTTACTTCGATCGCCAACTCTTTCTCTTTTATCAGTGCGCGATACACGCGAGCGCTTTCGCCGTCCAGTAGCATCGACTTGAGCAAGGCGATCGGATAGAAGTCCGCCGAGTTGCGCGCGGGAATCTTCCAGGCGATAGCCAGCGCCGGAACTTGAGCGAGCGGGTCATTCGCCAAAGCGCGCGCCCGGGCTGCCGCTTCCGGTTCCGAGACGTCTACGCGGGGCGCGGGTTGTTGCCGCGGAATCGTTCCGAAGTATTTGCGCACCAGCGCTTCGGCTTGAACCGAATCGATGTCCCCGGCTATGGCCAACACGGCGTTGTTTGGCGCGTAATAAGTCTCGAAGAACTGTTTCACATTGGTGATGTTTGCGGCGTCGAGGTCTTCCATCGAGCCGATCGTCGAATGCGAGTTTGCCCAGTTGCGAAAGACCATCTCGTCCATCTTGAGAAGCGCCGGCCAATAAGCCTGATTGTCATAGTTGAGACGTTTCTCTTCCTTGACGGCTTCTTTCTGGTTCTGCAGATTCTCGGGCGTGATCTTCAGCGAGCGCATACGGTCGCTTTCCAGCCACAACGCCAGTTCGAGCTGATTTGCAGGAAGATAGTCGTAGTAGTTGGTGAAGTCGGCGTGCGTCGAAGCGTTCATCACTCCGCCGTTGTTCTCGATGTATTTGAAGTGCTCTGCCTTGCCGACGTTCTCCGAGCCCTGAAACATCATGTGCTCGAACAGATGCGCAAAGCCGGAGCGGCCTTTGATCTCATTACGCGAGCCTACGTCGTAGTAAACGGCGACCGCCACAACCGGTGCGGAGCGGTCTTCCGAGAGGATGACACGCAGTCCGTTGTCGAGTTGGAATTGGGTGAACGGCGCTTTAAAAGACTGGGTTCGCGCTGAGGCGATGCTCGCGCAAAGAATGAGCGCAAATGTGAGATGACGTTTAACGGGTTGGGCCCTCATGAAAAGCGGCGATCCTAATAGCCTTTGCTCCTAAGCGTAAAACTCAAGCGAATCTGAAAATGGCCACCCCATCCGGAGACCTTTCCAGTATCCACGAGAACTAGCCTAGTGTAGGCGGCGCGAGTTCAATTTTCAAACGTCGTATTTCAAAAGCGAAGGGCGGCACGGCGCCGCCCTTCGAGATTCCTTCTGCACTCAATTTGACTTCAAGCCTTGAGCTTTTTCCTCGCCTCCGGATAAGCGAGCGCCCTCTCCAGCGTGAGCTGGTTGTACTGGGTTATCTCCTTGAAGAGCTTTTGCGCGTTGGCCGCATCGCCTGTCTTTTCGTAAGCGCGCGCCAGCAACAGCTTCTGAAACGGGTCGGTCTGGTCAGCCTGCTTCAGGTGTTCGATGGCCTTCGCGTAGTCGCCGGCTTCGAGCTTCAGGTATCCAGCGAGGTAATGGTACGCCGGCCAATATTGCTCGCCCTCCTTGCCGCCTTCCTCGATCATCTTCTTGATCAGCTCTGCTTCCTTCCACGCCTCTTCCCGCTTGCCCATTTTTGCCAGCGCGCGGGCCTTTCCGTGATGAAGCCGGCCGAGCCATGTCTTCTTCTGCACCTCATCCAGGTTGCTTCCCGGTATGGTGTCGTAGCCGCTCTGGTAAGCCTTCATTGCGTCTTCGGCCTTGCCCGATTCCAGATTCACACGCGCGATGGAATTCCAGATAAAGACCGCCGGGAAGTTTTGCTGCTGTGGCGAGCGCCTGTACTCCGCCTCATAAGCCTCGAGCTGCTTCAACGCCGACTTGATGTCACCCTGATAGATATGCGCGTAAGCAAGTCCGTAGTTGGGACCGAACGGCGCTGAGTCTTTGACCTGCTTGGCAAGCGACTTGTTGAAGGACTCGCGCGCTTTACCGTAATCGCCCCTCAGCAGTGCGATGTTGCCCAGAAACGTGTAAACGCGCGGCGTGCTGCCATCGATCTGGACCGCTCTTTCAAAAGCCGCCTTTGCCTGGTCGAGCTCTCCCTTGTTTGTGTAGACCTGTCCGAGCAGCATCTGCACCATCCGGTCATCGGGGTACTGTTTGGCAAGATCGAGGAAGATCGGAAGCGCTTCACCGAGTTTCTGGGCGCGTGTAAGCAGGACGGCTTCGATGTAACGCCTTTCGCCCTCGGAAGCATTCTTCGCAAGCTCGACCGCTTTGTCAGCGAACGGCTTCGCCTCGGCAGGCGAGTTGGCGGTCGTGGCCATCAGATAGTAACCGAATGCGAAGTTCGGGTCGGCGTCGACAGCCTTCTTGGCCAGAGCGGCCACTTGCGGTCCGAATTGAAATGTTTCGATGTTGTTGACGATCTGAGCAACCGACTCCTTCGCTTCTTTTGAGTTGGTCGTAAACTCGATCTGTTTCTTGCCATTGGTTTTTTCTGAGCCGAAGCCGCTCACAGCCAGGATCACCAAAACGGCTACGGCGCATGCCCCCTCCACATACTTGCTGCCTTTCATCGTTTTCGCTCCTTGTTGCAAAGTTGTGCTTTATCCGGCAAGGGCGGGTCGGGCACGAGACTCGAGATTTCGCCGGAAACTTGTTAAACGAGCGTCGCGCGGTCGAGGTTTCTGGTGAGTTGTAATAAGTTTGTAAAAACCGTTCTGCTGAAGGTTAGTCTCCTGATTCGAATGCCTCTCTGCGAAACCTCTGCTTCTTTGCGCCTCCGCGGTTAGAAGAGGCCCGCGATACTACCCAACGGCAGAGACGCTAAGGCGCAGAAGCTTTCGCAGAGAAGATTGAAACTTGGGCCTGCTTAGGAGATCACACCTAGCCGGCGGCCAACTTTCTGAAACGCGTCGAGCGCCCGGTCAAGGTCGTCTCGCGTATGCGCAGCGGAGATCTGTGCGCGCAGGCGGGCTTCGCCTTTTGGCACGACCGGATACCAGAGGCCTTTGACGTACACGCCTTCCTTCAGAAGCTCCTGGCTCATATCCTGAGCGACCGCCGCCTCGCCCAGCATCACCGGCACTATCGGGTGACGGCCCTCGATGATCGTGAAACCCAACTCGACGATCCGGCGCCTGAAGTACGCCGTATTCTCACGGAGTTGGTTTACGATCGCCGGATCCTCTTCGATGATTCGTATCGCTTCGATTGACGCTACGACCACCGAAGGCGGCATCGTGTTAGAGAAAGTGTAGGGCCGCGACTTCTGGCGCAGAAACTCGATCAGCGGCTTCCGTCCTGCGATAAAGCCTCCTGAAGCTCCACCCAGCGCTTTCCCAAACGTGCCGGTGATCACGTCAACCTGCCCGTAGACGCCCAGCTCCTCTATCGTTCCTTTTCCGGTTTCGCCAAGCGCGCCGGTGGCGTGGGACTCGTCAACAAACAGCAAAGCGTCATGCTCGCGCGCAAGCTTCACCAATTCAGGCAGCGGCGCAAGCAGCCCTTCCATCGAAAACACGCCGTCGGTCGCGATGATCTTGATGCGATAGCGCTTACCGCGGTCCTCTTCAAGCATCTCGCGCAGATGACCGACGTCGCCGTTTCGATAAAGCCGCGAGACGGTTTGTTTTGCGACCGCGCGGCACAACCGCACGCCGTCGATGATACTAGCGTGATTAAGCTGGTCGCTGTATATAACGTCCTGAAAGTCGCCCAGCCCGAAGTCGTTAGCCAGTAGCGCGGTGAAGAAAGCCTCGTTTGCCGCAAAGCAGGAAGAGTGAAGGATCGCGGCTTCGCATCCGACAAACTTTGCGATTCGCTTCTCGAGTTCGATGTGAATCGGCTCGGTCCCGCAGAGAAAGCGAACGCTGGCCATCCCATAGCCCCACTCGTCCAGTCCTCGATGCGCGGCTGCTTTGATCCTCGGGTGATTCGACAGGCCGAGGTAGTTGTTGGAAGCGAGCATCACGACCCTCTTGCCCTCGACGGTGACCAGCCCGCCCTGTTCGCTTTCGAGCGGAACTTCGTATTTGAACGTCTTTGCTTCTTTGATGTTTTCCAACTCGCGAGTGAGTGTTGAGTAGAGTTCGTTCGGGTTCATCGACTTCTCCTTGACTCCTGGAAACGTGCTCACTAGCTTACTCTGGACTCGGTTTTGGATTCAAACTCGTGTAACGGGAGTGGAGCGGAGAACATCGTGATGAACCTTCTTTCGGTTAGCGTGGGCTTGCCTCGCGACGTCGTTTGGAACGGGCGCACAGTCACTACTGCAATCTTCAAAGAACCGATCGCGGGCCCAGTTCGGCTTACGAAAACCAACCTCGATGGCGACCGGCAAGGTGACACAAAGGTTCACGGCGCGCCAAACAAAACCGTGTGCGTGTATCCGTCGGAGCACTACGCTTACTGGCGAGAGGCGCTCCCGGGCATCGAGCTTCCGTGGGGGGTGTTTGGTGAAAACTTCAGCACCGCCGGCATGATGGAAACGGAGATAAACATAGGCGACCGGTTTCGAATCGGCACGGCGCTGGTGTTTGTGACTCAGCCACGAATGCCCTGTTACAAGCTTGGGGTGAAGTTCGGGCGGGACGACGTGGAAGAGATCTACTTGAAGAGCGGACGCACCGGTTTCTATTTTTCAGTTCTCGAAGAAGGCGTCGTCGCCGCCGGCGATGCGATTGAACAAGTCAGTCATCATCCCGCTGCGGTCACGGTGGCGGATATAACAAGCTTGTATGTGAGTGACCAGCCCGATCGTGGGCTGATGAATCGAGCTGTCGGTGTGGAAGCGCTTCCTTCGGGATGGCGGGACAAGTTCCTGAAGCAGCTCGGCCGATGATGAAACGGCCGCTGTCGGATGCCCGGCTCGCGTGACCCGGGTTGTTTTGGTTCCGAGCGTTACAAGTCATTCGAATTGGCGGCGCAAGGCTGCCAGCAGTTGAGCTTTGTTCGGTCCACCGATGGCTTCCTCTGCCCGTCTCCGGATCGTCGCGTCCTTTCCGTAGATACTCAGCGCGGCGATCGCCGCAGTGACCATCTTAACGTCGCCGGTTTCCAGAACCGATATCAGAAAGTCGAGCCCTTCCTCAGATCTCGTCAAAGCGATCGGAAGGAGCAGGCTCTGTTTGAACTCGCGGTCGAAAGTTGCCGTCGATCTCTCCTTCAATAACTCGAAGACTCCGGGCAGCCGCGACTCCGAGAGCGCGAGCGCCGCGTGCTCATAAAGCGACGGATAGCGTTGATCGACAAACCTGGCCACGAATTCGAACGACGCGCTCGGTGACAGACTCATCAGCCCGTTGAAGCACTCGGCAATCACAGCCGGTTCCAGATCTCCGGTCAACACCTTGAACCTCAGAAGCGGCGCCGCGGCGGGGCCCGAGTGACCGAGAGCTCGCGCGGCGCCTATGCGCGCGTCGGCCTCGTTATCGGCCAGCAACGCCGCCAGTTCGTTGATCGCGTCCGGCGAACCCACCTGAACCAGGCCCAGCCCGCAAAGCGCCCTCAATTGCGCGGCAGTGTCGGCACGCCCACCCCAGGTCGGTTCCAGCTGCACGTGCCGAATGCCGGCCAGGTAAAGATCTTCGTCATCGCAATCGGCGGCAAGCAACGCTTTGACTATGGCGGTCTTAGCCGCGCATCCCTTGTCGGTCTTGGCCGGGTCCGTCATGAAGCGATGAAAGGCGGCGACCAGATCAGGAACAAAGTCGTGGTCCTGGATGCGGGCAACGATCTCCGCACTCCTGCTGACGATGAGACTGACCTTGCCCGCAAGGTGCATTCGGATTTGCTTGCGAGTTTCGGGTGAATCGGGTTGCTTGCCGAGCCTGGCAACATCGGCAAGGCGATCTTCGATTGACGCTGCTTTAGCCATCGTTCTATTGCCAACAGTTCCTGAATTCGATTCTCGGCGCCAACTCTGCGTGCTCGGCGCATCTGCGGTGAGTAATCTTGGCGATCCGTTCACCGCCGAGACGCGAAGACGCAAAGGTCTCGCAAAGAAATCATCTAACAACAACAGGAGCAATGATAGAATCTGCCACCCACTAGTCCAAACCGCAATAGGAGCTTCGCTCTCAATTCTTGCCCTTCGTCTCGTGCAACTTTCCGTCGCGGGCCGCGTTCAGTTATGCTAGATTACTCCAGCGCCCCAATCGGTTGAGCGAGGACCCAGATTGATCACTACTGCCGGCCAGCTCGAACAGCTCCAGTCAACAATCGAGAGTGTGATTCGCGGCAAGTCCGATATCGTCCAGCTCTCGCTCGTTTCGCTTCTCGCAGGCGGTCATCTCCTGATCGAAGACGTGCCCGGGGTCGGCAAAACCACCCTCGCCCAGGCCCTCGCCCGGAGCTTCGATTGCAGCTTCCAACGGATCCAGTTCACTTCCGATCTCCTGCCTTCTGACATAGTCGGCCTTGAGGTCTTCAATCAGAAGGAAAGCACCTTTGAGTTCAAGCCCGGGCCGATCTTTGCCAACGTGGTGCTGGCCGACGAGATCAACCGGACAACACCGAAAACACAGTCGGCGCTCCTGGAAGCGATGGCGGAAGGTCACGTCACCGTCGAGCAGGAGACCTATCAGTTGCCGCGGCCCTTTCTTGTGCTCGCGACACAGAACCCGATAGAGCACCACGGCACTTACCCGCTGCCGGAATCACAGCTCGACCGGTTTATGATGCGGTTGCGGATGGGCTACCCCGAGATGGAAGACGAGAAGACCATTTTGCGGCAACAGTCGCTAAGCGCCGGCGTCGATCAGATCACGCCAGTCATGCACAGCGAGGACGTCCTTGGGTTGCAGCACGAGTCGCGAGAGGTCGCGGTCGATGAAAGCCTGGTGGATTATTTGATCCGCATCGTGCGCGCGACTCGCGAAGCGGAGATTCTCGATCTGGGCGTGAGCCCGCGCGGCAGTCTTGCGCTCTATCACGCCTCGCAAGCGCTGGCGTTTATCGAGGGCCGCGACTTCGCGATCCCCGACGACATAAAGCGGCTGGTTGTTCCCATATTCGCTCACCGCATCGTGGTTAACTCACGTTACTCGACCGGACTTCGACGCTCCGATGAAGCCGAGGCCGCCCTCCAGGAAATACTAAAAACCGTCAGCGTTCCGCTGTGAGGTGAAGCATGAACCGGCAGGGGTGGCGCGACTTTTTCATCACCGTCTTCCTTCTTGGCCTCGCCTTTATCATCGCGTTGCTGAGCTCGGTTGCGGCCGACCAGGATAGCGCGCGGCTTGCGGCCGTAGCGGCGGCGATCTCGCTGCTGCTCGCGCTGATCGGCGCTCTGTACATCATCCCGCGTCTCGCCCGAAACGTCCGGCTCGAGATACTTCGCTTTGCCATCAGGACTTCGGTCACCGTCGAGGGTCTGATGTTCATCGTCTTTCTAGTGATCATCGGGTTTGCTGCGTGGAACGCAGGCAACAACCTGCTCTATCTTGTACTTTCGGCGATGCTCTCGTTTTTGATAGCAGCGAACTTTCTCGCGCGCGTCTCTCTCGTCGATATAGCGGTGCAGCTCAGGTTCCCGGATCACGTCTTCGCCGGCGAGCCCGCGACGATCAACGTCACGCTCGCCAACCATAAGCGTTTCATGCCGAGCTATAGTCTGATGGTCGAAGCGCTCTCGGAAATACGCGAGGAGGACGGGGGGACAGGGCGACGGGGCGACGGGGCGACTTCTCTCGCCGCATCGCCCCCTCGCCCGGTCTCCCCTTCTCCCATTTCTTCCTGGAGCAGCGGGCTCGGCAAGCTCGCGTATTTTGTTCTCGCGCCCGCGCACACAAGCGTTCGCCAGCGTACCGAGCACACCTTCAAACGCCGTGGCCGCTATCCAATCACCGGCTTTCGGATAGCGACAAAATTTCCGGCGGGCTTTTTTAAGAAGTGGAGAAGGATCGACGCAACCGGAGAGATTCTCGTCTATCCCAGACCGCAGCCGCTCGACGATTTCTATCACGCGCTGCCTATGCTGGCCGGACGGATTCAGAGCCACGCGCGCGGCTCGGGCGACGACCTCTACGGCATCCGGCGCTATCACCCTTCCGACCACATGCGACACATTGACTGGAAGGCGACCGCCAAGTCGATGCAGATGATGGTGCGCGAGCAAATGCGAGAAGACGAGTGGCGGTTGACCATCGTCTTCGACACAGTGATGCCCGCGATTTCAAGCAATCGAGAGCCCGCCCGCCGGCTGGATTCGGCAGCGAGCCAGTCGCGCGGCGCCAGTGCCGACGCTGAAACCGGCGAAGAAGCTGAGCCGGAGCCGGACCCGCTTCAAGAGAAGTTCGAACGCGCCGTTGTGATGGGTGCTTCGCTCGCGAACCACTTCATACTCGAACGCGCCGACGTCGAGTTGATAACGACTCTCGAAGAACAGAACGTTCCAGCCGGATCGGGCCAGGAGCACCTGTACAAGATACTGAGGTCGCTGGCGACGCTTCAGCCAACACATCGAGTCCAGGACAAGCAGGCTCCTGCCGACCCCCGCCGGTCCTGGCGTTTGTTTGGACGACCGCGCAAGGACATTGAAGAACAGATTTCAAAACCCGCGAGCGCAGCGGCTGGCAAGGCGAACGGAGGCATCGCGTGGCGGTTGCTGGACGAGATGCCGGTGCTTCGGGACGAGCGGCGCTTCAAAGTGCTGATCACCTCTTCGGCCAAGGGTACGATACCGGCTCACGTGTGGCGCAGCTCCCACGTGGTTTTCATGGACGACCTGTAGAAGCAGTGGTTAGTGGTTAGTGGGCAGTTGTCAGCGGGCATTGGTTAGTGGTCAGTGGTCAGTCGGCTGGTACTAGCTGACTCACGCTAATCACCGACCACCGATCACTGATCACTGACCACTAACCACTGACCGCTGCCCACTAACCACTGACCACTAACCGATGGATACTTACTTTCGCACAACGTCATATGCGCTCGTAGCGACCGCGTTTCTCGCGCTGGCGCTGACGGGCGAGGTTGACGCGGTTTCAATCGCGCTCTACTCCGTCGGGCTCATAATCTGTTTCTATCGAGACGCGCGCAGGGCTACGCGGCTTCGCTTGCGCGAATGGATGTGGCGGACATTGGCCATCGCTTACGTACCGTTCGTCTTCGTCGACGCCGTGTTTCTAAGCGGATCGCGAGTGGTGGCGCTGGTTCATATGACCCTGTTCGTTTCGGCGGCGAAGCTCTTCCAGACCAAGCGAGACCGCGACTGGGTGTTTCTCTACTTGATCGCGTTTTTTCAGATGCTGCTGGCCGCCGGGCTTACCTTCAACGCGGTCTTCGTGGCGTCCCTGGCGGCGTTCTTGTTCTTCTTCATGTCGACGCTTGCCGCGTTCGAAATAAGGCGCACTCGGCGCGAGGTCTCGCATATCGATGAAGAAGTCACCACGCGCTTGAAGCAGCCTGCGCGAATGAAGTACCGGGCTAAAGAGGAACCACGCACCCGTCGAAGCGTCCGCGCGCGCTATCTGCTCGGCGCTTCGTTTCTGCAGCTGGTTGTGGTCTCGGCGCTCACGCTGCCGTTGTTCTTTCTTATCCCGAGGCTGGGCAACGGCAGCATGGTTCGCGGATTTGGCGACGACGACTCGATCACCGGCTTCTCGGAGCGCGTCGAACTCGGGCAGGTAGCCAAGATCAAGTCAAGCCAGCGAGTGGTGATGCGCGTGCAACTCGATCGCAAGCCGCCGCGGTACCTGCGGTGGCGCGGCGTCGCGCTGGAAAGATACGACGGGCGCGGCTGGAGTTTGTATGATGGGCAACGCACCAAGGGTGACCACCAGGACGGAACAATTGCCGGTGAGCCTGCGTCCAAGAACGCCCGCTTCGAGTTTGTACACGTTCTGGGTGAGAGGTCCCCGAATCCAGGCGGTTTGATCGAGCAGAGGATTGTACGCGAACCGCTCGATACACCCACGCTTTTCGCAGCTTTAAGACCGATCAGGCTTCGCGGCGCCATCGGGAACGTCCGTCGCGATATTCACACCGAAGCGCTCGCGGGCGACGGTTTGAGGGGGCGCACCGTTTACTCGGTCGTGTCCGACGTCAGCGTACCCACGGAACAAGATCTTCGCGCCGAGTCGCCGGCTGCTTCGCCGGAGCTCATCAGGCGGCTCTATCTTGAAAAGCCGCGCAGGCTCGACCCGCGAATCTCGCAGCTCGCACGCGAGATTACTCGCAACGCGCCGACTCCCTATGACAAGGCGAAAGCCATCGAGAACTATCTAAAAACCAGATTCCGCTACACTCTCAACATCACGATCAACGGAGAAGATCCGCTCGCCGAGTTTTTGTTCGACGTGCGCGAAGGTCATTGCGAGTACTTCGCTACCGCGATGGTGATAATGCTTTGGACGCTCGAGATTCCCGCGCGCATCGTGAACGGGTTTCAGATGGGCGAATACAACGATCTGAATGACCTCTACACGGTCCGCGACAGCGACGCCCACTCGTGGGTTGAGGCCTATTTTCCTCGCAGCCAGACGTGGGTCGAGTTCGATCCGACGCCGGCTTCAGGCATCAATGACTACTCGCAAGGCGGACTCCTGTCGCGATTCAGAAAGTATATGGACGCGATGGAGGTCTTCTGGCTCGACTACATCGTGACCCTGGACAGCGAAGAGCAAGCGTCGCTGATGGTCGATCTTCAGCATCGACTCTTGTCGCTAAAGGACCGTGCGTTTGCTTACTACACCCAGGCAAAGCTCTGGGCGCGCCAGCTGGCAAACAACTTGATTGTCCAACGCGTGTGGACCATCGGCGCGCTGGTGAAGTTGGCAGGCGCGATCGTATTTGCGATGCTCGCCTCGCTCGGATTCTATCTCGTCGTCGCGTACAGAAAGCAGCGCAAGCTCGCGCCGACCGGCTACGGTCCGTGGTGGCATCGGCTATTCATCCTTCCAACCTGGCGAAGCAAGCGATTCAGAAAAGGTGATCATCGCCAGTCGGCCGTCTTGTTCTATGAGCAGATGCTCGCGGTGGCGAAAGGCGGCGGATTGGTGAAGCTACCCTACCAGACACCGGTCGAGTTTGCGGCAAGCTCGGCGATGTCCGAGATCCAGCAGATCACCGCTCTGTACAACCGCGTGCGCTTTGGCAGCGCGCGATTGGATGAGAATGAAGTCAGACGAGTGTCGACGTTGCTGGCGAGTCTCAAGTCCAGAGTGCGGGGGAAGTAAACCGCTACTGTCACGAAAAAGGGCTCGGCGAGCCGCATTCAACCGCGAAGACGCCGAGTCCTTCCGCGGAGAATATCAAACTCTGTGTTACCAGCGTCTCGGCGTCTTTGCGGTTGTCGGCACTTCGCACAGCGGACACAGCCTGCTCACCCGCTCTGTTTGACAATCATCTCCGCGTCGAAATAGCATACCTCGCGCACGAGAAAGGGCCAGGGGGTATGAAAATCTACGACGTGACCGTCCCGCTCTCGAGGGAACTGGTTGTCTATCCCGGGGATCCACACGTCAAGGTCATCCGCAGAACTACGATCAACAAAGAGGACGCGCATTGCAACCTGAGCCGCTATTCGTTCAGCTCTCACGCCGGCACTCACGTCGATCCGCCATTCCACTTTATCGAGGACGGCGTGACTGTGGACAATCTCCCGCTCGAGCTGTTGATGGGCCGCGCGCGAGTAATCGAGGTGACCGCGCCCGTGATTGACGAGGCGGTGCTCGAGGAGTTCGACTTCACCGCGGATGCCCGCGTACTGTTCAAGACTCGGAACTCTTACCTCTGGAGTCAGAGGAAGTTTGTCGAGGACTATGTTTACATCACGCCGGGCGCCGCGGACGTCCTGGTTAAGGAAGGCATCAAGGTCGTCGGCATCGACTATCTGTCGGTCGACAAGTTCGGCGCTGACGAGTCCGGGACACACCTTACGCTGCTAAGGGCCGGCGTGGTGATAATCGAAGGACTCGATTTGCGCGAGATCGAGCCGGGTGATTACGAAATGTTCTGCCTGCCGCTGAAGGTGAAAGACGGGGACGGCGCACCCGCGCGAGTAGTTCTGCGGCAGAACTGAGAACGAGTCGTACACTTGCTGCGTAAGAGTTCGTGATGAAGGACGATGAGCTTATCCGATTCGCCGCCACGCATCGAATCTTCGCGGTGCTGGGGGGTCGCTCGGCCGCGTCGGCATTGCGCGCCGCAGAAGCCGCGATTGTCGGCGGCATTCGAATGATCGAGGTCGCGCTCGGAACGCCGGGCAGCTTTCGTGTGATCTCCGAGCTTCAGCACCGTTTCGGGGACCGGGTGCTTGTAGGCGCAGGTTCGGTCATTAGCCTCGACCAGATCGATCGCGCCGTTAAGAGCGGCGCCGGGTTCATATCGATGCCCGACACCAACGCGCCGCTGATCGAAGCCTCACGCAGACACCGCGTGCCTGCGATAGCCGGCGCGCTCACGCCGACGGAAGTGGCGACGGCGTGGTCGTTGGGATCGCCGATGGTGAGTTTGTTCCCGGCGTCTTCGATGGGCGGGCCGCTCTATCTGGGCGCGCTCACGGCGCGACTGGGAGGCGTGCGTCTCGTGCCTTCGGGCGGGGTCGGTTCGGAGAACATCGCCGAGTACTTCGCCGCGGGCGCGTTCGCGATTTCAGTTGGAAGCCGCTTGTTTACGCGCGGCGACTTGCAACTCGAGAACTACACCGCAATCGCCGAACGCGCGCGCGGGATGGTTCGTCTTGCCGGCGCTGGTTGAACTCGTTCAAGAGCATGGGGTGCAGGCTTTAGCCTGGTTTTATCTTTGCGCCAACCAATGCGAGGCTGAAGCCTGAACTCCATGCTGCTGCCGTTATTTTGCGAGCCTCGCGTCGGTGATGGGATCGCCCACTGCCAATCGCAAACCGTTTGCTACATCACGCGCGGGCAGTCTGCGTTTCGCTTCAAGCTGCATCTCTTCGACTCGTAGCAGGGTCGGCCCGGAGCACCACACCAGAACGCCGGTCTGATCGATTCTCGCGATCGTTCCTGGCTGCCCCGGCGCTTCCGAGTCGCGCGACTCAAGACTCACCTCTTTCGCGCGCCAGATCGTGAGCCTCGAACCTTGAATAAACGTGTAAGCCCCGGGCCACGGCTGAAACGCCCGAACACGATTTGCTATCTCTTTCGCGGTTCGTCGCCAATCGATCAATCCGTCATCGCGTTTTAGCATCGGCGCATATGTAGCCTGGGTGTCGTCCTGAGGCTCGGGTTTGATCTCGCCTCGCTCGATTCGTGGAAGCGTTTCGGATAACAGCTCTGCTCCAAGTTGAGACAGCCGGGCACTTAACTCAGGCGCGGTTTCTTCGGCGCCAATCCCAATCGCTCGGTTTGCAAGCATAGCTCCGGTGTCCATCCCAGCGTCCATTTGCATGATGGTCACGCCGGTTTCGCTTTCACCAATCGCAATTGCCCAGTTGATCGGAGCGGCGCCGCGATACCTGGGAAGCAAGGACGCATGGACGTTGATGCATCCAAGCTTCGGGATCGCGAGCAGCCACTCGGGCAGTATCTTTCCATAAGCTGCAACGACACAGCAGCCGGCCGCGGTTTGCTCGAAGACCGCGCGCACCTCTTCGTTTGTTTTGATCCTGGCGGGTTGATGAACGGGGAGGCTTTGTTCGAGCGCGAACATCTTCACCGGCGGCGAGTGCATTTGTTTGCCTCGCCCGGCAGGCTTATCAGGCTGGGTGAACACAGCGGCGATCTCGTGGCCGTCGCCGATCAAGCGGGCCAGCGACGGAACTGCGAACTCGGGTGTGCCCATGAAGATCAATCTCACCCGTCATTCATAACCGTGCCGCTCGATAATTTCAATGACCCCTCGCCACAAAGACACCAAGTCACCAGGGAAACACCAGGCGGCGTCCCATCTTCGTGATGTCTTGGTGTTTTGGTGTCCTGGTGGCCGCTCCGTCACATTGCGCCTCTCAAGACCCGGCCTCTATAATCGAAGCCTGTTTTGCTGCAACATGTCGCAAAGCGATGACGTAGAACAGAGTCTCAACCCATGGACCAGCTTCGACTCAACGGAATAATGCCGCCGCTGACTACTCCGTTCACCGGAAATGGCTCGCTCGACCTCGGTGCGTTGCGAGCCAACGTCGCGCGGTACAACGAGACGGGGCTTGCCGGTTACGTCGCGCTGGGCTCGAACGGAGAGGCTGTTCATCTCTCCACGCGCGAACGCGCACAGGTGATCGATACGATCAACCAATCCGCAACAAGCGGCCACACGATAATCGGCGGAGTGAACGAGCTTTCAACCGGCGTGGCCATCGAAGCAACGCGGGCAGCCGCCGGCGCCGGCGCCGAAGTCGTTCTTGTCATCACGCCCTACTTCTACAAGTCATCTATGACCCCCGCCGCGCTCACACGCTTCTATAACGACGTGGCGGACCAGTCGCCCATCCCGGTGTTGATCTACAACGTGCCGCAGAACACCGGCGTGGTGATCGACTCGGCTACCATTTCTTCGCTTGCACAACATCAGAACATCATCGGAGTGAAAGACAGTTCGGGGAACATGGCCGCGATCTCGGAGACGATTCGCCGAACGCCCTCGAGTTTTTCTGTAATGACCGGTAACGGCGGAATTCTCTATCCATCGCTGGTGATGGGTGCTCGAGGCGCGGTGCTGGCCGTCGCGTGCGCTGCGCCACGCGCTTGCGTCGAACTGTACGAAGCTGTCAGGGCGAACGATCATGCGCGAGCGCGCGAGCTTCAAAACCGCCTTGCGCCGTTATCGCACGCGGTAACCGCTCAGTTTGGTGTGGCGGGACTCAAAGCCGCGATGGAGATGACCGGACTGGCCGGCGGCGAGCCGCGCGCTCCGCTCATTCGCGTCTCCGAAGCCGACCGCGACAAGATCAAAACTGTAATGCGCGAGACGGGCTTGTTCTCTAACCTTGAATGAACCATTGTCAGGCAGTCCAAACTGCCTGCTGATTGCTGCCGGCTATTATGACCGAACCCGACTGTAGAGATCTCGAAGCCGCCGCGGGGCGTCTCGCCGACTCGCTGCGCTTCACGGACATCCCGCGCACGACGCGGTTGTTTGGCGACTTTCTCTACGACTATTCAAAGGTCGGGCGCTTCTACACCCACTGCGGTCGTTCGGTCGCGCCGCTCGCCGATCACGCGCGACAGATAGGCGTACAAAGCTTCGACCGCAAGCGAGTGCCCGACGCGCTCGAGCGCATCAACCGGGCCGCCGGATCTTCCGAGACGGCTTTCAAGCACATCGATATGCTTCGCCATCCGGGTTCGGTCGCGATCGTGACCGGCCAGCAAGCGGGGCTTTTTACCGGGCCCCTCTATACGATTCACAAAGCGCTCACCGTCATCAAGCTTGCCGCGTGCCTCCGCGAGCAGGGCGTCGAAGCCGTTCCAGTCTTCTGGATCGCAAGCGAGGACCATGACTACGACGAAGTGAATCACGCAAAGCTCCTCGATCGCGAAGGTCAGTTGAAGACGATTCGCTTCGAGGCAGGCGATCTCCCGAAAGACGCGCCGGTAGGCCGGGTCGTTCTCGGCGACGGCATCACTCAAACGATCGACGAGTTCATCGCGCTGCTTCCGCCTTCTGAGTTCACGCCGGACATCGAGCGCGACCTCCGTGAGAGTTACGCGCCAGGAACCGGCTTTGCCGAGGCTTTCGCAAAGCTGATGGCGCGCTTGTTCAAGAACTATGGAGTCGTGCTCCTCGATCCGCTCGACGACGAGTTGAAACAAGTCGCCGCGCCGCTTTACTCGCAGGCGATCGAGAAGACCGAAGAGATCGCCCATGCGCTTGTTGCCCGCAGCAACGAGCTTGAAGGGGCCGGCTACCACGCGCAGGTGCACGTCTCCGAAGACATGGTGCCGCTGTTTATCGTTGACGAGGGCCGCCGCGTTGCGATGACTCGCGAGAACGGGCGATTCAACGTCAAGGGCTCCGATCGGTCGTTCTCACATGATGAGCTGATGGCGCTCGCAAAACGATGTCCGAGCTGTTTCAGCCCGAACGTCACGCTTCGTCCCATCGTTCAAGACTACTTGTTGCCGACCGCCGCATACGTCGGCGGGCCCGCCGAGATCGCCTACTTCGCTCAGCTTCGCGCCGTGTACGAGACGCTGGGAAGACAGGAGCCGTGCGTGCTGCCGCGCGCAAGCTTCACCATCGTCGAGGGCCGTCATCAGAAGACAATGAAGAAGTACGGTCTCGAGCTGCGCGATTTCTTTGACGGCTTGCACTCGGCCGTCACCAAAGTAGTCGAGCAAAGCCTGGATCGCGGCACGGCGCAGAGCTTCGACGAGACTGAGCGAGTGTTTAACGAGCAACTCGACAAGCTCAATTCTTCGCTTGGGAATACCGACCGAACGCTTTCGGATTCGGTGGCGGGGGCGCGGGCGAAAATCCTATATCAGATCGAGCACCTGCGCACACGGTTCATCCACGCCAGCGCTCATCGCGAGGAAACGGCTTATCGTCAGGTGGAGCGGGCGTACACGACACTGTATCCGGAGAAGAACCTTCAAGAGCGCGAGTTAAACGCTTATTACTTCTTGTCGCGCTACGGAATAAGTTTGATCGAGGAGTTGTACAACGAAGCGGAGATAGGATTCTCGAGTCACAAGCTCGTTTACATCGGCGGCGCCGCTTCGCAGGTCGTCAACGCACGTTAAGCGCGCAAATCCGACGTCAACATCACCGCCACATTAGGTGGTCTCACTTGCTGTCCTTACCCGGCGCAGAATAAACTCTCGTCGATTCAATTCGAGTTTTTTAAGAGAGGACATAAAAAGATAACCATCAACGGTGAAGCCGGGGGCGGCGAATTCAGATTCACCGATACGTTCGTCAAGCGACGGGGCCGATGGCAGGTCCTCGCTTCTCAAAACACGCGAATCCCGCAACAAGGAGCCAAACCAATGAATGGTGAAATAACCACTCCGTCAGGTTTGAAATACGTCGATCTGGTAGAAGGCACCGGCGCCAGCCCGACTCCCGGCCAATCGGTCACCGTTCATTACACCGGCACTCTCGAAGACGGAAAGAAGTTCGACAGCTCGGTCGATCGCGGCCAGCCGTTTGTCTTTCAGATCGGAAGGAGACGTGTCATCAGGGGATGGGATGAAGGCGTGATGACGATGAAGATTGGCGGCAAGCGCAAGCTGATCATTCCGCCCAACCTCGGTTACGGCGCCAGAGGCGCGGGCGGTGTGATCCCGCCGAACGCGACGCTGATATTCGAGGTTGAGTTGTTAGATGTGAAGTGAATGAACGGTGGTCCGTAGTCCGTAGCCCGTGGTCAGTAGTGGTGAGTGGTCAGTCAAGACTAGAACCGCCGACCTGGTCAGCGACTTGCCATTGGCAACTGACCACTGTCCACTGAATACGGACTACGGACTACGGACTACTGACCACCACCGCTCTATGTCTCGCGAACACGACCACACGCGCGATCACTCTCACGCGCCCGGCTCGAACCGGAGGCGGCTCATGGTGGTTCTCGCGCTGACGTTCGCCTACATGCTCGCCGAAGCTATCGGCGGATTCCTTACAAACTCGCTGGCGCTTCTATCAGACGCGGGTCACATGCTCGCCGATGTAGCCTCGCTGCTGCTGGCGATGCTTGCGTTGTGGTTCGCCGCGCGTCCGGTCACTCCAAAGAAGACCTACGGCTATTACCGAATGGAGATCCTCGCGGCGCTGGCAAACGGTGTCGCGCTGGTCGTCATCTCGCTGCTTATTTCCTATGAGGCCCTTCAACGCATTCGTCAGCCTCAGAACGTTCAGGGTCTGGAGCTGACATTGATCGCCGCCGGCGGTTTGGTGATCAACGCTATCAGTGCCTGGCTTCTGCATTCGGCTTCGGAACAAAACCTCAACATGCGCGCCGCGTTTCTTCACGTCCTGGGAGATATGCTCGGGTCGATTGGAGCGATCGCGGCGGGAGTGTTGATCTGGCAATGGGGTTGGACGATTGCCGACCCAATCATCAGCGTCCTTATGTGTCTGCTGATTGTTTACAGCTCCTGGCAGTTGATTCGCGAGTCGGTGAACATTCTTCTCGAGGGAACACCTTCGCACATCAACATCCGCGCTCTGGTCGAAGCGATGCACGAAGTCGAAGGAGTGACCGACGTTCACGATCTACACGTGTGGACAATCAGCTCGGGCAAGGAAGCGCTGTCGGCTCACGTGACGATCGAGGCGGGCGCCTCGCATCCCGAGACCCTGGAGGCGCTTCAACAGCAACTCCGCTCGATGTTCAACATCGGGCATATGACGCTTCAGCTTGAACCGGCCGAAGAAGACGAAGCGAGCAAGCTGTACCAGATCACGAGACACGCCGGAAGCGACCTCTGACCACTAACCACTGACCTGCTGCGCATGTCTTCGCTTGATGGTAAGCTCAGCCGTGCGTGATCGAAACCCAGATACCGTCAAACACCGAGCATCCCGCGCTACCTGCAGTCGTCACTCCGGCCGCCCTGATCGCGCTGGGACTCGCAAGCGCGGGGCTTTACTGGTGGGGCCGGGACCTTCATAGATTTACGCAATGGCTCGCCGCGTACTCCTGGCTGTTTATCGGTCAGTTGGCGATTTATGTCGTAGCGTGCTACGTGGTTGTGCGCGGCAAGCCCACCGGGCCCGGCGCGACTCGGACCGTCAAGCTCCTGACCTTTGGCGCGGTAGTCGTCTTTGCCGTTGTGTTCAGGGTTGAGCTTGTAGCCCAGCGGCCATTCCTATCATCGGACATCTATCGCTATGTGTGGGACGGCCGAGTGCAGGCTGCCGGGGTCAACCCCTATCGATACACTCCCGAGGCGGAGGAACTGCGCGAGCTTCGGGACGACCGGATCTTTCCCAACATCACCGATGAAGACCGAACCTGGTTCTCGGCTTACCCGCCCGCCGCTCAAGCCGTTTTTTTTTCGGTCTACAAGCTACTGCCGAGCATCACCGGATTCAAGCTAGCGATGTCGGCGTTCGACTTGATCACACTGATCCTGATCATGCTTACGCTGACCGCAGCCGGGCTGGACCCCGCGCGAGCGATCATCTTCGCCTGGCACCCGCTGGTTGTTTTTGAAACCGCTCACAGCGGGCACGTTGAATCTGTGTACATCGCTTTTATAGCGGTGGCGCTGTGGGCGTGGTCGCGGGGGAGTCGAGTGCTGACCGGAGTCGGGCTCGCGCTTGCGACGGCGGTGAAGTTCTATCCCGCATTGCTGCTGCCGGCGTTTATTGTCACTTCGCAACACGACGTGGCCGGGCAGGACTCACTCGCCGACGGGCGGCGAAACAGCGGCAGGTTTCACGCGAGAGCGTTGGCGAAGCTCTGGAGCAGGTCGAACCTGAAAATGCTCGGCGCGTTTGCCGCGACGATAGCGGCGGTCTACCTCGCGTACGTTGGGGCGGGTGCCAATCTGTTTGGGTTCCTTGACGACTACGTAAGGGGAGAGGGCTTTGGCGAGCGCGGCTCGCGATATTTCCTGCTCAACCTATTTCGCGAGGTGATTCCGATCCCGACACTCGCGTTTTTGATTCCGGCAGCATTAGTCCTTCTGGCGCTGGCGGTGAGACAGATGCTCATGACGAAGCGCGACGTTGTGGATGTCGCTCGCGGGGCGATAGTGCTTGTAGGCGCGTATTTGCTTCTGACTACGCCGCGCTATGCGTGGTACTACGTTTGGTTGTTGCCGCTCTTGTGTTTCGCTCCGCGGGTGTCCTGGCTGTACCTGACCGGGGCGGCATCGCTTTTGTATCTGGTGTGGTACACACCGCTGGTATACCCGCATATTCCGCTGTGGCTGGGCGCGGCGATTTATTTTCCAACTTTGAGTCTGTTGTTATTGGAGAATGCAAAGGCGCGGCGCGCGAGAATTTCGATACGCAACGAATGAACGGATTGCGAAACAAACGGCGCCTCAAGTGCAGAATATCCATTCCGTCTAGCAACGAGGCATCCGCGCAGCACCGACGAAGTGATTTCATCCTCTTCTCGAAGGGTATCCGTCAGCAGCAGTTTTTCAGATCGCTTCGCATCAGTGGGCGCGCCGCATAATTACTCACTGAGACATGCGAAACTCGCTCGCCGCGGTCCGCTGCATGCGTTTTTGGGCTGCGCGAAGTCTTAAGCTGTTGGCGCCAGGAGGATCAACCCTCGACAACATCGACCGGCAATCCGTAAATTGCCTTCGGTATTTCACGTGAGGCCTGCATCAAATGTTGCTGGCGTTTCTTTTTTACGTAGATTCGCACGCACCATTCCAAAGTGCGCTTGCCCCCGGTGAGCCGGCGGTCCAATGCCACTGATACGATATCCGGGTTATCCTTTTTCATTTGGCGTTCGAGCGTTTGAAGGCTCTGGAATGCCTCCCCAAGAGTCTTAAAGGGTAGGTCCTGCAACGGCGCCACGACACTAAGAATTCTCTTGATGCCTTTGTCCCAGCCCTGCGTCAAATCAACCCATTGCAGGTCCGAAATCGTCTCTCGAGAACTGATCTCGATATCTGGAATCGCGGTAGCCGAGAGTATTATGGGAATAAAGAACGCGCGATCGCTAGGACGCCGGCGGATTTCGTCCAGCGCGAGTTGAAGCTCTTCATTCATGTAAGAGCGGCTGCGACTGGCGTATTCGGCTGAAAAGCAGGCGATAAAGAACGCGCCGTCGGTAATCGCTTTACGAACTGCTGTTTTCCATCTCTCTCCCGGTTGAATCGAGTCCCGATCTAGCCACACGCGAATGCCATTGCGCTTCAGGGCCTTGGAGAGTCGATCTACGTCGCGCTGGTTCTCCCGAACGTAAGAAATGAAAACGTGCGGCATAATGGTGCTTTTCGGAAACGCCTTCTGACGCTAACAGCCGGGTTAACCAGCCCTTACGGGCGGATTTCAGCGCCTGGGATATGGGATGAAAGATCTAGTATCGCCCGCTAAACGTGCTGCGTTTCAGGAACTGACCGTCGCCAGGCTTGCCGACATATTTGCCATCTTCAATCACAACGCGGCCGCGAGAGAGAACCGTCTTCGACACCCCATTCACTTTCATTCCCTCATACGCGCTGTAGTCAACGTTCATATGATGAGTATCGGACGAGATGGTCACCTCTTCGTTCGGATCGAAGATTACGATGTCGGCGTCCGATCCGATGGCGATTGTGCCTTTGCGCGGAAACAAGCCAAACAGCTTTGCCGCCGAAGTCGAAGTCAGCTCGACAAAACGGTTCAAGCTTATTCGCCCACCTGCAACGCCGCCGTTGTAAATCAAGCTCATACGATGCTCGACTCCCGGTCCGCCGTTTGGAATCTTGGTGAAGTCGTTGCGACCAAGTTCCTTCTGCTCCTTCATGCAAAACGGGCAGTGATCCGTGGAGATGACTTGCAGGTCGTTGCCTTGAAGCCCCTGCCACAGCTTGTCTTGATTCCATTTCTCGCGGAGCGGCGGCGTCATCACCCACTTCGCGCCTTCAAAGCCTTCGCGCTCATACAGCGAGTAGTCGAGGAACAAGTACTGGGGGCAAGTTTCGGCGTATGCGGGAAGCCCGGCGTCGCGCGCTTCGCGAACTTCTTCCAGCGCGTCCGCGCAGCTCAAGTGAACTATGTAAACCGGGGCTTCGGCCATCTCGGCGATTGCGATCGCGCGGTGCACTCCTTCGGCTTCGGCTTTGGTAGGACGAGTCAGCGCGTGATACTTCGGCGCAGTTTTGCCTTCGGCCAATGCGTGTTTGATGATCTCGTTGATGACGATTCCGTTTTCGGCGTGCATGCACACCAGCCCGCCCCAGTTGCCGGCGTTTTTCATCGCGCGAAAGATCGTCGCGTCGTCGGCCAGAAACACCCCGGGATAAGCCATGAACAGCTTGAAGCTCATCACGCCTTCGTTGATAAGCTGGCGCATCTCGGGCACGCGTTCGTCGGGAAGATCGGTGGTGATCAGATGGAAGCCGTAATCGATTGCCGTCTTGCCTTCGGCTTTCTTGTGCCAGTTGTCTACTGCTTGAACAAGCGACTCGCCGTGGTACTGAACCGCGAAGTCTATGATGGTCGTCGTCCCGCCGTGAGCCGCGGCAACCGTGCCCGTGCGAAAGTCGTCGGAAGCGGACGTCCCGCCGAACGGCAATTCCATGTGAGTGTGTGGGTCGATGCCGCCCGGTATGACCAGCTTGCCGGAAGCGTCGATGACCTTGTCGGCTTGCATTGAGAGCTTCGCGCCGATGACCGAGACTTTGCCGTCCTCGATTAGCACATCCCCGAAGTAGTTATCGACTGCGGTTATGACGTTGCCGCTTTTGATCAAGACTTTCATTGCTCTAACCTCATCCGGCTGTCGTAGGGGTAGACTTTAGGCAGGCCAATTAAACAACGCACGTTAAGGTAGCGTCAATGAGCGCGGGAGGTTGCCGACAGCCTAATCACCGGGCGGTTTGGCTCCTGGAGTTGAATGAGGAGAAGGCGGGGGTGGCGGCGGAGGTGGCGGAGATGGTCGAGTCGGAGTCTGGTTCAGTAATGGCAGGCCCGACGTATAGGTGCCCGAGGCTTTTTTGTCAGACGAGTTCGTCTCTCCTTGCCGTTCTCGCACAAGGCTGAGGAAGCGTTCTTGCGCCTCGTCAATCTTTTTTTTGAGCGCCAACTTCTTTTCTACATCTCTCTCGAGGTTACTCTCGATAATCGCTAAGAGCTTTTCGTAGAACCAGGCGTTGGCGAAATGAGGGTCCAGGGACTGCGTGGTTTGAATATAGGAATAACCTTCTGTCACCCAGCCCCGGATCGCTGCTAAGTGTGTCTCGGGAGTTGTTTGGTTTCTCTGAGTGTAAGGAAGAAGGAGGTCGTGCGCCTTTTTCCAATATTGAACGCCCAACTCATAGCTGACTTGAGCCCGCGCGGTATCGGGAAGGCCGCGCTCGCTCAGCATCCTCTTTGACCAGCTGATGCCCTCCTCCTCATTTCCGAGACTTCGGTAGACGTTCGTGATGAACCACCCTATATGTATCTGCCTTGTTCCATAATTGGGGTTATTGGCCAGGCCTTCGTAGTAAGCGTCAAGAAAGAGCGGGAGCGCGCGCCAAAGGGCCACCTCGACCGCGGTACGATCTTCACCTCCCGCGTCAACTTGTCTTAGATCGTAATCGTACTTTTCAACAAGCAGCTTCCCGTAGTATGGTTTTGCCGCTGCAGGCAACCTATCTCGGCGTTCGACATCTTCGAACACCCTCACGGTCTCATTCACGCTCTTTTCATCAAACACTGAAACGGCGAGATTCGCCAACGCCATCGTCAGTCTTGTATTGTTTGGCGGTCGCCTTTCAATCTCCTTCAGGCAGATGCTCAGATTCGCTTCCCAGGAGCTTTCCCACTCGCTGATGTAAGGTTCTTTCGCCGTGGGAGTTGCGGAGGCCAAGGTAAAAACGAATGCCAGAGTCCCAACTATCGTAGAGGAGGTCTCGAAAGAAAGCTTGGCCGGGTCGAACTTCCACTGCTGCGCGGCAGCTACCGCGGCGTCTTTGAGCAATGGATGACCTGAAATCGCTTGCGCTCTCTTGACGTTGCCCTCCTGATCGAGCGTGAGTTCCACTTCCACTGTACCGCTGACTCGTGCGGCCTTTGCGAGGGCCGGGTATTCAGGCTCACTGCGGACGAGGGCCGCGTCCCGGAGCTCACGACTCGTGGTTTGTGCCGATCGAGCTCCAACAGACGTTGCATTCAGCGAAACGAGTAGAGCCAACAAGAAACCGGCTGTCAGTCTTCGCCTCATAGCTTGCCTCCGATTCCACGCTGCCACGACAATCGATGTGTCACGCGGAGCAATTAGATACCGCGTGGGTGACTGCGTCAATGTCGAACTTTCGATCCCGCATCATTTAGCCCTCCCTCCCGCGACCAAGAGGTTGCAGCCGCGCCTTTCGGCGCGACACTCTTTAGTTTAGAATGCCCCTTCCTTCTAAGTTAACCAATCGGTCGGTCATGGCGTACAAGAACCTGGACCCGAGTCTTACTTGACGGCGAAAACCCGGTTTTCAACCAGCGAGGTCTGACCAATGGCACGAAAAGAAAAACAAGCGAGCAACCACCATCCCATCGATCGCCGCTCCTTCCTGACCTCTACCGCGCAATTGGTCGGCGTAGCCGCGGCTGGCGCGGTAATGCCGGGCCTGTTGACCCGGAGTCTTGCTGATACCGCGAACGGCACGACCGCCGCCGTATCAACGAACGCAGGTAAAGTTCGCGGGCGTATCGCAAGCGGCGTGAACGTCTTCAAGGGGATTCCATACGGCGCAGCGACCGGCGGAGCGAATCGGTTCATGCCTCCCAAAGCTCGAGAGCCCTGGACTGGAGTGCGCGAGGCGTTCGAGTTCGGACACTACGCTCCGCAGTCGAACAGGCCGCGCGGCGACAAGCAACGCCAGTTTTTCAAGATCCTTGGAGCGACCAAACCCAACGATGCCAGCGAGGATTGTCTGTATCTAAACGTCTGGACGCGAGGCGTGAGCGACGGAAGAAAGCGCCCGGTGATGGTCTGGTTTCACGGCGGGGGTTACGACCAGGGAACCGGCGGCTCGATTGGCTACGACGGGGCCGGGCTTGCCCGGTATCAGGATGTCGTAGTGGTGACGGTGAATCACCGACTCAACGCCCTTGGCTATCTATTCCTCGGAGATGTCGGAGGATCGGACTTCGAAAGCTCGGCTAACGTCGGTCAACTCGATCTGGTAGCCGCACTGAAATGGGTACACGACAACATCGGCGCGTTCGGCGGCGATCCAAACCGAGTAATGATCTTTGGACAATCGGGCGGCGGCGGCAAGGTATCAACGCTGTTGGCGATGCCCGCCGCGAAGGGTCTCTTTCATCGCGCGGTGATTCAAAGCGGGGCGTCATTGCGGGGCGGCGCGCGCGATGCCGCCACCAAGACGGCGGAAACCATCTTGAAGGAACTGGGGCTCAAGCCGGGACAGGGCCGCGAGCTTCAACAGGTGCCGCTCGACAAGCTGATGGATGCGGGCAACAAAGCGCGCTTTGGGCCCGTGGTTGATGGCAAGGTTCTGCCGGCGAATCCGTTCGACCCGGTGGCAACTCCGATCTCAGCCGGCGTGCCGGTGATCGTCGGCTACACAAGAACTGAACGCACGGTTTATGAGGTTGATTCCCCGGACTACGGCAAGCTCGATGAAGCGGGGCTGCTGGCAAACGTCAAGCGCGTCGTGGGCGATCAAGCTGAAAAGGTGATTGCCGGCTATCGCAAGAAGTATCCGCAAGCCACGCCGTATGAACTCTCGACGAACATCACGGGTGACGCTGGTGCGATGAATTCCATACGGCTTGCCGAACGCCGCGCTGCGTTAGGCAAAGCCCCCACGTATCTTTACGTGTTCGCATGGGAGACGCCGGTGATGGGGCTGCGCTCGCCGCACACCCTCGAAATCCCGTTCGTCTTTAATCACATCGACGTGAGCGAAAGCATGGTTGGCCCGGTGAACGCCGGAATGCGAAAGCTCGAGGGAGACAGCGCCGGAGCGTGGGCGGCGATGGCTCGCACTGGAAATCCTAATCACAAAGGGCTGCCGAACTGGTCACCATATACGCCTGACAAGCGAGCAGTGATGATATTCGACGCGCCTTGCCGCGTTGAGAACGACCCGACCGGCGACGTCAGAAGGATCATGGAAAAGCGCGAACCACCCAACAGGACGTCAATTGTTCCCGGCAATAACTAGACAGGAGAAAACGACATGAAAGAGCGGCACTTGATCAAAACGTTTGGACCGATAGTGGCGATGTTGGTGTTAGCGGGATACGCCAGTGCGCAAGAAACCGTCCAGCTCGCCGGGGCGCCCTGCACCACTCCAGCATGGCTGCATTGTCCCGACAAGGACTGCCCGTCTGACAGGGTGATAAACCCAGGACCCGTGGTCGAGATGAAAACCCGGCGCACTTACTTCCTCGACTATCCCTGCGACCTGAAGGCGGGAGAGAAAGTCACCTTCATCCTAAGTCTTCACGGCTTCGGCTCGTACGGGAACTGGCAGCGTCACTACTTTCCGATCGTGGATTACAAGGACCAATACCGGCTAGTCATCGCCACGCCGAACGCCCCGACGAGGTCGTGGTCCGCGGATGACGACACGTATCTGCAAAACATCGTCGAGTCGGTGGTCGGTCAGATCGGCAAGGAGAACGTCAAGGCGTTCTGGCTGGTCGGGCACTCTCAGGGCGGAATGACCTCAAACCGGATCGTGCGCACGGACTTCTTTAAGGACAAAGTGGACGGCTGGCTCAGCCTAAGCGGCGGCCGGCTCGGTGGAAACCCGGGCCGTGCCAGCTTTGGCGCGCGACCCGCCGCCCCGGCGACCACTCCGGGAAGCGCTGCGGCGACGTCGCCCGCAAGGGCAGCCGGGAGCACGCCGCCCAGCCTCAGCGCGGCTATGGCAGCGTTGCGCGAACCGCCGGCCGCTGATTTCTCATTCATCTACGAAACCGGCCAGCGCGAAATGGATGAAAAAGGTTTGCCCGACAGCTCGGCGTGGGCCGCGAAGTACAACTGCGGCGCGCGACGCGCTCCTGCCGAGGTCGTCGATACAAAGGCCGGCTACGTTTACGACAGCACGCGTCAAAATCCTCCGAACCCGGCCTGGGGACTACCACCGGGACCCGGCAAGGCACAGGTGTTTCTCTATCCGGATTGCAAGGACGGCAGGATCGTCGCCGACGTTGTACGCGTTGATAAGGGACACACAGAGGGCCTTGAGCCAAAGATCACCGAAGAACTGGTCAAGCTGATGCTCTCGGCGAAAGGTGGCAAGATTCAACAGGCGCGATAGGGCTCAGCACTCAACCTTTGCGGGTGTTTTTGCCGTCGGAGCTCCTCCTCGTTATCGAAAAGCGTTTTGAATAAACGCGGAGCGCCCTACGGAAGCGGTACAGCTTTCTCCAACCGCGCCGGCGCGGGAACTTGCTTGAAACCTTGCGTCTCAAACGCGAGTATTAGCTTGTGCCCCGATTAGGAAGCAACTAGTTTCCTAAGGGGGCTGCCTCTCAATCTTGAGACCCGAGACCCATTTCACGGAGGAACGCGATGCGACACTTCAAACGCTGCCCGGCTTCTGTTGTGTGCTTGCTCATCGTCGGTTGGATGGCCCTACCGGCCGGCGCAAGAAACGGTGTGCGAAACGGTGAATGGCGCTTTTATGGCGGCGATCAGGGCAGCGGGAAGTACTCGCCTCTTGACCAGATCAATCGGAACAACGTTCAGAAGCTGAAGGTCGCGTGGAGTTGGGATTCGCCGGATCTGAAGTTGCTCGCACAGAATTCTAAGCTTTACACGTTGGGTCATGAGGCTACGCCGCTGATGATCGGAGGCGTGCTCTACATCAGCACGTCGTTGAGCCAGGTGGCCGCGATCGATGCCGCGGCCGGTAAGACGATCTGGGTCTACGATCCGAAGAGCTACGAGAGTGGACAGCCGACCAACCTTGGCTTCGTGCATCGAGGCGTCGCCTACTGGACCGATGGCAGAGCGGAGCGGATCTTTATCGGGACCAGCGATGCCTATCTGATAGCCCTCGATGCCAAGACCGGCCAGCCTGCCGCAAGCTTTGGCGAGAACGGAAGGGTGGATCTCACCAAAGCTATTCCGCTCTCTGTCAGGGCACGCAACTACGCGGTCTCTTCGCCTCCCATGGTTTGTCGTGATGTGGTGCTGGTCGGCGCCTCGATCAGTGACGGCCCCGTAAAAAAGGAAGCGCCGCGCGGGGACATTCAGGCGTTCGATGTCCGCACCGGCAAACCGGCCTGGATCTTTCACACCGTTCCACAAGCGGGAGAGTTCGGCAACGAAACCTGGGAGGACGATTCGTGGAAGTACACCGGCAATACCAACAACTGGACTTTGATGAGCGCGGATGAAGCGCTGGGTTATGTCTACATTCCGCTTGGCACGCCGACCAACGATTGGTACGGCGGGCACCGGTTGGGCAACAACCTGTTCGCCGAAAGCCTGATTTGTCTCGAAGCAAAAACCGGCAAGCGTGTTTGGCACTTTCAAACGGTTCATCACGGGGTGTGGGACTACGATCTGCCGGCGGCGCCGGTGCTCTGCGAGATCAAGGTGAAAGGAAAGCGGATCAAGGCAGTCGCTCAGATAACCAAGACCGGATTCTGTTTCGTATTCGACCGGGTGACCGGCAAGCCGGTCTGGCCGATTGAAGAGCGTCCGGTTCCGCAGTCGGTGATTCCCGGAGAGCGGTTATCCCCGACACAGCCTGTCCCGACCAGGCCCGCGCCGTATGAGATCCAGGGAGCAACTGAAGATAATCTGATCGATTTCTCTCCGGAGCTTCGCCAGGAAGCGCTAGCAATACTCAACCGATTCGATCACGGACCGCTTTTTGCCCCACCGACCGAGAAGGGAACGATCAATCTGCCCGGCTGGGGTGGCGGCGCGAACTGGTGGGGTGCGGCGTTTGATCCGGAGACCGGGATGTTCTACATCCCCTCCAGCACCGGTCCAATCGCAGTAAGACTGGCCAAACCAGATCCGAACCGTTCGAACTTTCGATACGTGCGTACATATGAGGGCACGGGCTTGTCAGTGTCCGGACCGCGCGGGCTGCCGTTGTTCAAACCGCCTTACGGACGGATCACGGCTATCGATCTGAACAAGGGAGAGCACGTGTGGCAGATCCCGCACGGTGATGGACCGAGACAAAAGGTCAATGAGTTGCTCGCCAATGGCAAGGATGTCGGACCGCTGGGTGCCGGGGGCGGAGGCCCGCTCCTCACCAAGACGCTGCTCTTCGTTGGGCAGGGCGCCAGTGGCCGAGGCGGCGGGGGCGGAGGCGCTGGAAACTTTTTGCGGGCCTTCGACAAAGCCACCGGCAAGGTGATCGCCGAGATCGGTCTTGCAGCCAACCCGCACGGAACACCGATGACGTACATGGCAGCCGGCAAACAGTACATTGTAGTTGCAACGTTTGATGGCCGGTTGGTAGCGCTCACTTTACCTTGATCGCTGAACTAAGAGAGTACCGCAAGGAGGACTTCGATGGCTGCAATGACAATCAACGTCAACGGGAAGGACCGGACTGTAGACGTAAGTCCGGACATGCCGCTGCTCTGGGTATTGCGTGACACGCTTGAGCTGACCGGCACCAAGTTCGGTTGCGGGATGGGGCTTTGCGGAGCTTGCACGGTTCACGTCAACGGAGCGGCGGTGCGCAGTTGTCAGACGACGGTGAAGAGCGCCGCCGGCAAAGCGGTGGTGACCATCGAAGGATTGAACGCAACAGCCGAACACCCGGTGCAGGTGTGCTGGCGGCAAGGCAACGTGCCGCAGTGCGGTTACTGTCAGAGCGGCCAGATCATGGCTGCTGCTGCGTTGCTGAAGCAGAAGCCCAAGCCAACGGATGCGGACATCGACACTGCGATGCGCGGCAACATTTGCCGCTGCGGGACCTATCAGCGCATTCGCCAGGCGATCAAACAGGCGGCGGGGGTGAAGAAATGAACAGAATCGATCTGCTTACTCGCCGGGGTTTTTTGGGTGGGGTCTTCTCAGCCGGCGCCTTCGTGCTGAGCGCGCGCTTGCTGCCTATGGAAGCCCTCGCCGCTTCCCGAACAACCGCAGCCGACAACCCAGCCTGGAATCCGAGCGTATATCTCGGAATCGAGACCGACGGCACGGTGATCATTGTCGCGCATCGCTCCGAGATGGGCACCGGCATTCGCACCGCCCTGCCGATGATAGTAGCCGACGAGCTTGATGCCGACTGGGCGCGTGTGAAAGTGGAGCAGGCACTCGGCGATACGAAGTACGGGTCGCAGAACACGGACGGCTCGTGCTCGATCCGCGATTTTGCCGACGCTATGCGCGACGCCGGAGCCACCGCGCGAATGATGCTCGAAGCGGCAGCCGCGGCGAAGTGGGGTGTACCGGTTGCTGAGTGCAACGCTCAGAATCATCAGGTCGCGCACATGCCGAGCAAGCGCAAGCTCGGTTACGGCGAGTTGGCGTCGCTTGCGGCACAGCAGCCCGTGCCTAAGAAGGAAGAGCTGAAGTACAAACCCGCGTCGGAGTATCGATACATCGGCAAGGACGTGCCGATTGTTGACCGGGATGACATCTGCGCCGGTCGCGGGACCTTCGGCTTTGATGCCCGAATGCCCGGCATGGTGTACGCGTCAATCGAGCGCTCGCCGGTGTTTGGCGGAAAGCTCAAGAGCTTTGACGATCAGGAAGCGCGGAAGGTACCGGGCGTTCAGCAGACCGTCGTCATACCGGGCTTCAAGGGCCCGCACGGCTTTCAAGCACTCGGAGGCGTTGCGGTAATCGCGGACAGCACCTGGTCGGCGATGAAGGGCCGCGAGGCGCTTAAGGTTGACTGGGACGCAGGCGAACACGCCGCTTACAACTCGCCGGCTTACAAACAGTCGTTGCTTGAGACCGTTCGCAAGCCACAAAAGGTAGTGCGTAACATTGGCGACGTAGATGCCGAGTTCGCAAAAAGCGGGAAGACTCACGAAGCCGAATACTACGTGCCGCACCTGTCGCACGCGCCGATGGAGCCACCGGCGGCTGTCGCTGAGTTTAAGGACGGCAAGGCTGTGATCTACGCAGCGACGCAGAACCCGCAAGCGGTGCAGGACACGGTCGCCGCGGCCCTCGGGATTAATAAGAAAGAGGTCGAGTGTCACGTGACTCTGTTGGGCGGCGGGTTCGGGCGGAAGTCGAAGCCCGATTATGTGGCTGAAGCTGCGTTGCTTTCGAAGGCGGTCGGCAAACCGGTCAAGGTGAGTTGGAGCCGCGAGGATGACATCCGATTCGACTATTACCACACTGTCTCCGCGATGTATGTCAAGGCGGCGATTGACGAGAAGGGCAAACCGACAGCGTGGCTGCAGCGCTGCGCGTTCCCAACCATCGCTTCGACCTTCGCCGGGCCTGCTGCCAAGACGGCGCAGGGCTTTGAGCTGGACATGGGGTGGACGAATCTTCCATTCGCCATTTCGAATCATCGAGCAGAGAATGGACCGGCCGACAACCATGTTCGCATCGGCTGGCTGCGTTCGGTGGCGAATATCCAGCACGCCTTCGCGATTCAGTCCTTTGTTGATGAGTTGGCGCATCTGGCGAAACGCGACCGGGTCGAATACCTGCTCGACTTGCTTGGCCCGGCACGCAGGATCGATCTCGCGTCGCGTAGCCCGCTCGCGGCGAAGTACCCGCTCGACACCGGCCGGCTGCGCAACGTGATTGAACTGGCAGCGGAGCGATCGGGCTGGGCAAACAAAAAGCCCGCGAAAGGTCGCGCGCTTGGGATTGCGGCGCATTGGAGCTTCCTGACCTACGTCGCCGCGGTAGTTGAGGTTGAGGTGGATGACAACGGCAAGGTGCGCATTCCGCGCGTGGACTTCGCGGTGGATGCAGGCCGGGTGATTAACCCGGATCGTGTGAAGGCGCAATTCGAGGGAGCCGCGGTGTTCGGCGCAAGCATCGCGCTGATGAACGAGATCACCGCTTCGGGAGGCGCGGTCCAGCAGTCAAACTTCCACGACTATCAGGTGGCGCGCATGAACGAGGCGCCGATTGAAACCCGCGTCCATCTGGTGCAAAGCGACGCGCCGCCGGCCGGTGTTGGCGAGCCGGGCGTGCCGCCAATCCCGCCTGCGATCTGTAACGCGATCTTCGCGGCGACCGGCAAGCGCATGCGTGACTTGCCAATCAAGAAGAAGCTGGCGTAGGTTCGCCGTTTTCAGAGGCTGATAGATGCTTTCGCCACAAAGGATGAAGACACAAAGCCGCACCAGGTCAGTGAGGCTGCCTGCGCCTTCGTGTTCGTTTGTGGCGTGGTTTCTTGGTGGCGAGACGGGGTTGTTCAGAGCCCGCTAGAAGGAGGATCGAGATGACGCGACGAAACATTCTCTCTATCATTTCTTGCTTGTTGCTCTTTGCAAGCGCGATCCTCGCCGCCGACGGCAAACCGAGCGAACACGACATGACAGCCTCGGACGGCGTGAAGATTCATTACTATGTTATGGGCAAAGGCACGCCCGTGGTTTTGATTCACGGCTACACCGGGACCGCGTGGGGCAACTGGTTTGCCAACGGGATCGCTCAGGCGTTGGCCAGGAACCACATGGTAGTGGCGCTCGATTGCCGAAACCACGGCAAGAGTGACAAGCCGGTGGCTAACGGTCCGGGTAAAGCGCAGGACGTCGTCGAACTCATGGACCACCTCAAGATCACCAGGGCGCATGTGCATGGCTACTCGATGGGCGGTGCGATAACCGGTCAGCTATTGGCGATGATTCCCGATCGCATGATCACGGCGAGCTTTGGAGGCTCAGGAATACAGGAGGCCGATCCGGAGATGAGAGCAAAGCTGCCGCCCGACAAACAAGGCCGTGATCCGCAGGAAGACGAGGCGTCGCGAACGCTTCGGATACGCCGCGCCATGGATCTTGGGATGAGCAAAGAGGAGGCGGAAAAGCAGGCTGCTACTCCGTGAATTGTGGTTGCCAGCTTCTGAGCAGCTCCTAAAGCGCTCAGTCGCTGCTTCTTCTCTCGTCGTATATCGGTTCGAAGTTTCGCGTGGTGTTCTCCGTGACGCTCACCCTCGGCTCAAGAAGCGGGCGCTCTCGCTTGGCGTCAAAGCCATTCGTATCGAGCTTTGCTGCCACAGACACGCCCCGTGGTTCTTTGGCACGACTACCGAGGCGAAATAGTTGCCAGAATAGCAGGCTATCAACTACGACGATCGTGAGAAACATCAGGCCCACGAAGAGGAGGATGAACCCCTGGGGCAACCCAATCTCTTTCATCACAGGCATCGAGCCGAGCATGATGCCAGCCAGAATGATGGTGACCGCCACGATCGCCCAGACTAGAGACAAGACCACGTTCTCTGGCGCTTTCCCCGCTTCATTTCCTTTGCTTATGCTCAGACTGGCCCCGCAACGGTTGCAGTAGCTCAACCCCTCTGTCAGCGCTGTACCACAGGATGGACAATACATATGGTTTCACCTCATCACTCACGTACGATACGCAGGCGACCCAGTTTCGCCAAATCGTTTTCTGCAAGTGTATTCGGACACAGGTCCGCGCGTTTTCAAGTTGACGAAGAAGCTCGAGTCGGCCTCGCCCTTCGAATCATGTGTGTGAATTCAGATAGCCGCAAACGGGGCCGAGCTAAGGCCCAATGACGTTGCCATCGATAGAGGCCTCTATGCGATCGAGCGAAGGGTTATGCGGGGCCGTCCGCTCATGGTCGTTAGACATCGGCGGTTCGGGTGAATATACTTTCGCTCGCTCCTTACATCAAACGGGCGGGTGTGCGCTATCAAACCTGATATTGGAGGACTTTCCATGCGCCGTACCCTGACTCTTCTTGCCTTCGCGCTTGCTGTCGCACTTTCCGGTTTTGCCTTCGCCGCTAACGACGCCATCAAGGTGGATGGAGGCCTGATCTCAGGCGCGGCCGCTGACGGCGTCCGCAGCTTCAAAGGTATTCCTTTCGCCGCTCCTCCGGTGGGCGAGCTTCGCTGGAAAGCTCCTCAGCCAGTCGTGGCCTGGGACGGCGTGCGCAAGTGCGAAGCTTTCGGGCCCGAGTGTCCCCAATCGCCCTACCCGGCCGGAACAATGTATTATTCGCCGCCCAAACAGCAGAGCGAGGATTGTCTACACCTCAATGTGTGGACTGCCGCCAAAGCGGGTGACAAGCGCCCGGTTATGGTGTGGATTCACGGCGGCGCATTGACGCGAGGATCGGGGGCGAATCGGACATACGACGGGACGGCGTTCGCGAAGAAGGGCATCGTGCTGGTGACGGTCAACTATCGATTGGGTCCGCTTGGTTATCTAGCGCATCCGGAACTGACTGCGGAATCCTCGCAGCGCTCGTCGGGCAACTACGGCGTCCTGGATCAGATCGCGGCCTTGAAGTGGGTTCAGAGGAACATTGCCACCTTTGGCGGCGACCCAAAGAACGTGACCATCTTTGGTGAGTCGGCAGGTTCGTGGAGCGTCAATGTGCTGGTCGCGTCACCTCTGGCCAAAGGGCTGTTCCATCGAGCCATCGGCCAGAGCGGCGGCACATTCGGACCAATGACTTTCCTGAAAGAGGATAAGGGCAGGCTGGCGGCCGCGGAGAAGGTGGGTGCGGCTTTCGCTAAAGCGGCCGGAGCAGATTCAATCAAAGCCTTGCGAGCAATCCCGGCCGAGAAGATCATCGACATCTTCAACAATGACGCGGAAGGTAAGAAGTTCAGGACTGCTCCGAACGTAGACGGCTGGGTGCTGCCCGACGAAATACGCGCCATCTTTGCTCAAGGCAAGCAAAACGACGTGCCGGTGATCGTCGGTTCAAACGCCAACGAGATGACGACCTTGACCGTCCCCGGGACGGTGCCAAAGACGCTGGAGGATTACCACAAGCGCGTGGAAACGCTATACGGCGAAGCGACAAGGGATTTCGATGCGCTTTATCCGGTGAAGACCACGGATGATATCCCTGCGGCGTACCTGGGGAGCTTGCGCGACGTGACCTTTACGTTGCCGATGCGCACCTGGGCTCGCATGACTGCCACGGGCCGCTCGAAAGCCTATCTCTATTTCTTCAGTCATGTGCCTCCGAACCCGAACAGCCAGTATCTTGGGGCGTATCACGCCGGCGAGATCGCTTATGTGTTTAACAATCTCAACCCGCAGAACGTTCTTCTCCGGGAGGGTGATCGAAAGCTGGCTGAGGCAATGTCGAACTACTGGATGAATTTTGCCAGGACGGGCGATCCGAATGGCAAAGGGTTGCCTAAGTGGGCGCCCTATAAACGCGGCGACGAGTCTTATATAGATTTTGGGGATGCCGTTCAGTTACGCAACCACTTGCTCAAAGAGCAACTCGACTTTTTGGAGCAGTTTCAGAAACGCCGCTAAGAGCCCTAAGTGGGACTTAATAGCCCCGTCACGGCAGAGGCACGCCAGTAAGTTTGAATGGCACTTTGATCGTCGCTTTCGGCGTAAGCACGTAAATCCTGACCCGCGCGGCTGGTGGGAGTTTCTCGCTGAACTCATAGATGCTGGTTTTCTCTTTACCGCCTCCCATAGTCATTCTGCCGTTGGTTCCGATCGGCTTTCCGCGCTCGTCTTCAAACTCGATATTCACCAACCTGGATTGCGGGTCCGTGATTTGAAAGGCGAGGCTGTTTTCCTCCATTCTCCCAAAGCCGCTAAAGAGGCTCCCGAACATTTTCTGTAAGCCATCGGCCAGAGAATCGCCAATGTCGTCTTCGCTTGCGCCTTCGCCCTCCTTCTTGCGCTTTGCCTCCAGTTCCTTCTTGAGCTTCTCCTCTTCAGCCTTCTTGCGCGTTTCAAACTGGGCCTTGTTCCAGATCACCAGGTCGATGCCTGCGCTCTTGAGCGCGGATGCGGAGATGGGAACGCCCAGGTTCCTGCTCAGGTTGGTTATCGTAGCGACTGATTCGACATCCCGCCGAGGTATGAACAGCTCGATGGAGCCGGAGAGCTCCTGAATAGCCGTAGCCTGCCTGACCGGATTCCTCAACGCGACTTTTGCGGTCGTTGCGGTTTTATCCGACATGTCGATTTCCGTGAATTCCGACTTCTCGGTCTTTTCGTTTATAAGGTCCCTTCCGGTGTCATCAATCGCCGCATCGACCGATACGCGTATTCCCTTTGCATCCACGAGAACGTCGCCCACAATCTTCAACTCCACTTCCATCCCGGCGAAGAAACTGCCGGTTGTTCTCGAGTCTTTGATCTCGCCCGCAAGCACGCCCGCCTTATCCCCACCCGGCTGCTTTGCTTGCGGTGCAGCTTGAGGTTTTGATGGTCGTTTCGTCTGGGCCAAAGCCACTTCCTGATTCAACACCATTGTCATTCCAAGTACCAGCAACACCGGAATCGCGATCGATCTCCCACGCGAAGGGAGTAGAAATCTGCTTTGCGTCTCACTTACTGTGGTCATCCTGGTGCGCCTTTCTTTGCGGTTGGTTTGCTTCCGAGTTGGGAGCGGATTGTAATTCCTGCACCCGGTGGCTTAAGAGCTGCTCAGCCATTTCCCTTGCGGGCCCTCCTGTTGCTACTCGAATGTTGTGGTCGAAGAGATAAAGGAGCGTGGCCAATAGCATGGCGATTAAAGAAAGTTTTTGAAGCGATGTCAACAGGGATTGGCACAAATCTCAATAGCACGCCTGCAACGCCGCGAACCTCGGATGAAGAGGCGACACGAGCGCAAGCAATAAACACCGGTGAGTATTCGCGTCAGAATTTGAGACTGGCTTACGGATATTCTGGCCGGCCTCACAAGGTTGCGAACGCTGCGTCAAGACCCGAGATCAGTTGATCGATGTCTGATTTCGTCGCGACCAGCGGCGGGCCGATGCGTATCACGTTGCCGTACAAGCCGCCCTTGCCGATCAATACGCCGCGACGCCGCGTTTCTTCAAACACTCGAAGCACAGACTGGGAATCGGGCTCCTTGGTTGTCCGGTCCTTCACGCACTCGATGGCTTGCATCAAGCCCATCCCGCGCACGTCTCCGATGACCGCGTACTTGTCCTTCAACTCTTCGAGCTTCAAGCGCAAGTAATCGCCGACTACTCGGGCGTTGCGCGGGAGGTCGTTCTCTTCGATCACTCGAATCGTCGCAAGCGCAGCCGCGCTGGTGACTGGATTGCCGCCGAAGGTGGAGAACGTAAGCCCCGGGTACTTGTCGGCGATTTCCGGGGTCGCAGTCGTGCAACCTATCGGCGCGCCGTTAGCCATCCCCTTCGCAAAGGTCATCACTTCGGGCTCGACGTCCCAATGCTCGATCCCGCACCAGCGATCGCCGGTTCTTCCCCAGCCCGTTTGTACTTCGTCGCAGATGAATATCCCACCATACCGCCGAACGATCTCCGTTACGACTTTGAAATAGTCTTTTGGAGGAGTGATAAACCCACCCACTCCCAGGATCGGCTCCGCGATGAACGCCGCGATCTGTCCGGTGGTCGATGTCTGAATCAACTCTTCGACGTCGCGAGCGCATTCCATCGCGCAAGTGTCGGGCTTCAAGTTAAAAGGGCACCGGTAACAATAGGGGGCGTGCGCGTGGACAATGCCTGGCACAAGCGACGGTCCATGCTTCCACGGCGCGTGCCCGCTTGCGGTCATGTTCGTAACCGAGCGCCCGTGATAAGCGTGCCGCAACGCGATGATCTCGGTGTTACCGGTGTAGATTCGCGCGAGTACCATCGCGGTTTCGTCGGCCTCGGTGCCGCTGTTTGTGAAGTAGCTCTTCTTCAACTTGCCGGGCGTGATCTGATGCAGCTTTTCCGCAAGATCGGCCTGCGGCTGATTGATGTACAGCGTAGACGTATGCGCTATCTTCGCGACTTGCTCGCTGATGGCCTTCACGACTTCGGGTCTCGCGTGACCGACGCTCGTCGTGAGCACGCCGCCGAAGCAGTCCAGATAGCGATTGCCCTCCGTGTCCCACACGTGCATGCCTTCGCCGCGATCGAGCACCAGCGGATGCTGGTAGTAAGTAGCTGCGCACGGCCAGATATACTCTTTTTGTTTTGCTATCAGGTCGGCGGTCGAAGATTGCGGACTTGGGTTATGAGCGGTCATGCGGACCTCCGGAGGATTTGGCTTCAAGCTGGTAAGGCCGCACTATTAGAACAACAGACCCGCTGGAGCGTCAATGCGATCGAGAGTTATGCGTAATTGACGTATACGACTTTCGTTTCCGTGTAAAAGCTCATCACTTCGTCACCGACTTCGCGTCCGCCGTACCCGCTCTCCTTTATTCCGCCAAACGGCGCGTGAGAGTAGCCGCCCACTCCCGGACGATTCACGTGAATGATGCCGGCCTGCGCTCGCTCGGCAAAACGGAACACCTTGCCCACATCGCGCGTAAAGATCGTCGAGGTCAACCCATATCTCACCGAGTTCGCAACCTTGATCCCTTCTTCCAAATCTCGAACACGAATCACTGCCACCACCGGGCCGAAGATCTCCTCCTGAGCTATTTCCATGCCCTGCTTTGCTTCGATCACCGTAGGCGCAAAGAAGTGCCCGCGTTCGAGCCCGCTTACCGCCGTTCCCCCGGCTCGGAGCTTCCCGCCTTCATTCACACCGACGCCGACGTAGTGAGCTACGCCTTTCATCGCGCGCGCGTCTACCAGCGGCCCCATTTCGACGCCGGGCTGAATGCCGGGGCCTATCCGCATCGAAGCGGCTCGCGCGATGAGCCTGCTCATGAAATCGTCATAGACTTTTTCCATCACCAGCGCGCGGCTGGTCGCGGTGCAGCGCTGGCCGGTCGACCCGAACCCGCCGGCGACTACGCCATTGACTGCGAGATCTAGGTCGGCGTCCTCCAGCACGATCTGCGGGTTCTTGCCGCCGAGCTCCAGTTGGAGCTTTAACATTCGTTCGGCGCCGGACTTGGCGATCAGCTTGCCGACTTTGGTCGAGCCCGTGAACGATACGCCGCGAACCGCTTCGTTTGAGATCAGCTCGGCGCCAGGCTCGCTGTCGCCGTGGACAAGGTTGACGACGCCCTTTGGCGCGCCAACTTCTTCAAGCCCTCGCACAATCGCAACCGCAGTCAAAGGAGTGAGCGGAGAGGGTTTGAGCACGGCGGTGTTGCCGGCGATCAACGCGGGCGCGAGTTTCCAAACCGGAATCGCAACCGGAAAATTCCACGGACTGATCAAGCCCACGACCCCCAACGGCTGGCTGCCCGAGTAGCAGAAAACTCCGTCCTCTTCCGCCGGATAGACCCGCCCTTCGAGCCTGCGTCCCATCCCGGCGGTGAACTCGAGAATGTCCAACGAGCGCTTCACTTCACCCTGGGACTCGGGAAGGATTTTGCCTTCCTCGCGAGTGAGCAGTGCGGCCAGCCCGTCTTTGTGCGTGTCGAGCCAAGCCAGCCAGTCGAAGAGCAACCGGCCGCGGCGTGGGGCTGGCAAAGCGCTCCAACTCTCGGCGGCGTGTGTCGCTGCTTCGATGGCGCGCCGCGCGTCTTCCCGCGAGGAATCCGGCGCGCGAGCTACGAGGACGGATTGATCTGCCGGGTCGAAACGTTCTGTCCACTTGTCAGAAGCCGCTGCTTCCCATTTGCCGTCGATGAAGTTCAAGACCGTCTCGGAAATCTCTGGGATCGCGTTCATGTCGCCTGGGCTCCTTTCTATGCTGCAGCGTCGGATTATACTCGGATTCCACAGTGGCTCGCATGGCAGAGCGGCGCGAATATCAACCATTTCGATAAAGTTGTTGACACTCCGAATTCGCTCGTTTATCTTGGGTCATCGGCTTGAGTGCAGAATCTGATGGAACCAGCCGATCAACGATCGCGTAGAACGCTACGCAGACGGAATAGAGCATGGAAAGCACGCATAACAACTTTTGGGCTGCTGTCATCACCCGGGCGATGACGGCGGGGGATTGTCTCGAGGGCACGCGCACCGCCATGTGTGTACCGGCGTTCCTCGAGATCGACCAGACCACACGTAATGGGCCCTAAGAATCTATCAGCATCAAGCACGACAGCCGCCAGCGTCTGTTTGATGCTGGCGGCTTTTGATTTTTAAGCGCTTGTACGGGCGTCCCTCGATCGGCAGATGTTACTCGCATCGAGAAGGGGCGCCCCCGGAGGGACGCCCGTACTTGCCGCCACCAACTGCTTCTACGAAGCGACGGAGCCAACTATGTCGCCGCCGACTTACAGAGAGTTGCTTAGGGGCAACCGCAATTTTCGAAGCCTCTGGACAGGCCAGATGATCAGCGAGCTGGGCACCTGGTTTTCATTTATCGCCGAGTTGGGACTCGTGCGCGCGATGTCGGGCACGGCTCTGACGACCACAGCGTTGCTTGTCGCGCGGTTGTTGCCGTTCCTGCTGGTTGCGCCCCTTGCCGGAGTCTTTGCCGACCGGCGTTCGCGCAAGCAGATAATGATCGCATCCGATTTGTTGCGTGCGGTGGTCGCAGTGATGTTCGTGGTAGCAGGGTGGATGGGGTCGGCATGGCTTGTCATCGCGTGCAGCGCGTTGAACGCGTCGCTGTCGATGTTCTTCGAGTCCGCGAAGAATGCTTCGATCCCGAACCTGGTGACGCCTCGCGAACTGCTGAGCGCGAACGTGCTTATGTTCTCAACGCGGTTTCTACAGTACACGCTCGGCTCGGCAATTGGCGGATTGACCGCGGCGCAGTTCGGATACGACACGGCCTTCATCGTCAATGCTCTGTCGTTCGTTGCCTCGGCGGTGTTCATCGCGCTGATACCGGCAGATGCGATGCGCAGGTCAGCGACGTCACCGACTGACGCAAGCGCGGTGGCCGGCCGGCTTGCCCCGAGTGACGAAGGCATAAACGCCGCCTTGCCGGCTGACCCGATGTCCGTCGAGACGCAAGGCGGCTTGCCAATCGCAGGCAGCGAGCTTCCGTCAGAGCCGGAGCAGGGCCGCTTCTGGAGCGACGTACGCGAAGGGCTTCGATTCATCTGGGCCAATCCGTTTGTGCGCGGCGTGATATTGGTGAATGTCGGGTGGGCTACCGGCGGAGGAATGACCGCCATCCTGTTCGACCAAATCGGCGGGCACGAGTTCGCAGCGGGCGGACCGGGCGACTGGTACGTAGCAGCGTTGTTTAGCGCGGGCGGAGTCGGCGTGTTCTTCGGGATGCTGCTTGCGCGGCGAGTCGGCCAGTGGACGGTCGAGCAGCGACGCGCCGGGTTGTATATCGGCTGGTCGCTGCTGGCCCACGGGGTACTGTTCGCTATAGGCGGTCTGATGCCGACGCTTACAACGATGGCTATCTTTATCGCGCTGAGCCGGCTGGTGCTCGGGGCAGAGTTCGGCGTCCAAGAGACGATGATTATGCGGGTGCTACCGGACGACTATCGCGGGCGAGTGTTTACCACGGATCGCTCGCTCGAGTGGTCGACGATGGCGCTCGCAACAATCGTCACCGGGTGGCTGTTGACCTGGTTCAGCCCTCGCTCGTTGATGGTGGCTTCGGGATTGTTGTCCGCAAGCCCGGGGTTGATCTGGCTGCTCGCGTTGTGGCTCTCGCGCTTTAGCGTGCCGGCCGGCGCGGTCCGCGAAAGCTACGGCGACTAGCATTAAAGTGAGGTTGCGTAATCCCTGCACGGGCGTCCCTCCGCGGGCGCCCCTTATCGAGAGCCGCCAGATCGATCCCGTTATAAGGGGCGCCTGCGGGGGGACGCCCGTACAGGTCGCCCAGAAACTCGCGCACCACCTCTTTTAGGTCACGCCGATCGCCGTCCACTGCGTAGTTCAACTTTCGCATCTGGGCATCAGTCAGCTTTCCGGCAAGGTTTTTCAGCGCCGGTGCCAGCTCTGGATAACGCTCCAGCGTCGTCTTGCGAAAGACCGGCGCGGCTTCGTAAGGCGGGAAATAATGCCGGTCGTCTTCGAGTTGAAAAAGATCGAGCTTCTCGATCAAGCCATCAGTCGAGTTACCTGCGATCAGATCAACTTGATGATCGGCCAGCGCTTGATAAGTCAACGAGAGATCCATCTCACGCGGCGCTTCCCTGAACCTCAACCCGTAAGCCCGCACAAACCCCGGGTAGCCGTCCTTACGCGACACAAAGTCTTGTCCGAACCCTGCGCGCCACTCCGGGGCGTAGCGGGCCGCGTCTGATATCGATTTCAGGTTCAGCCGCCGCGCGTCATCGCCACGAACCAGAATCGCAAACGTATTGTTGAAACCAAGCGGATCCAACCACTCGAGTTTGAATTTCGAGTCGTACTCGCTCTTGGTTCGGTTGAATACCTCCCGCGGATCGGTCATCGGCTCGTGGCCAAGTATCGCAGTAAACGCCGTGCCAGAGTATTCGACATAAGCGTCCAACTGTCCCGACAGCAGCGCGCGATGACACAGGTCGCCGCCAAGCTCGAATTGACGTTCGACCTGGATGTCGGTTTTTGACTCGATTGCCTGCGCGACAAGCTCGGCAAGGATTCGCGACTCGGTGAAGTCTTTTGAGCCGACGACGATGTGCCGCGCGCTCCTTGACGCGACGCCGCTGCCCAAGGCAAACAACACGGCGCCGATAATCACAACGCCGGTTGCCGTCAGTGCCCATCTTCCGACTTTGCGCGTGGTTGCCGAGGCAGACGGCGCGAGTGACCGCTCAACCCAGCCCAACGCGAAATCAGCTCCCAGAGCCAGAATCGCCGCCGGTATTGCGCCGGCCAGTATCAGCGTGTTGTTGCTGCCGCCGCCCCGCAAACCGCGGAAGATGTACACCCCCAACCCGCCCGCTCCGATCGCGGCAGCAATAGTCGCGGTGCCCACCGAAATAACCGTAGCGACTCGCAGCCCCGCGATGATCACGGTCAGCGCAAGCGGCAACTCGACCTGTGTCAGCAGCTGCCAGTCGGTCATGCCCATCCCGCGCGCGGCTTCGCGAACCGCCGGGTCTACGCCTTCGATGCCGGTGAACGTGTTTCGAATGATCGGCAACAGCGAGTAGATGAACAGCGCGATGATCGCCGGCACGCGGCCGATGCCGTGCGACCCGAGTACCGGTATCAGGAAGCCGAACAGAGCGAGGCTTGGAATAGTCTGGAGCACGTTCGCCGCCGCAAGCACGGGCCTGGCGAGCCCGGCACGCCGGGTGAGAAGCACGCCGACGGGGATGCCGACCGTCGCTCCGGCGCTCACCGCAACGACGACAAGCAACAGGTGCTCCAGCGTGAGCTGAAGGACTTCGCTGCGGTTGCGGATCAAGAAATCGAGCAAGTCCATTTATTATCGCTTGGGTCTTGGCGGGCCTTTGCGTTTTTGCCGTGAAACTGATCTCGCGAAAAGACGCTAAGCCGCAAAGCCCATCAGTCCCTCATCGTTTCGACGAAAGCTCTCGCCTCAGGATCAATCAACTTCGCAAACTCCGTCGGTGTTTCTGCTGCGATCAAGCGGCCCTCCTTGAACAGACCGATGCGCGCGGCAAGCGTAAATGCCTCGCGAACATCGTGAGTCACAAACACGATCGTCTTGTGGAGCCGAGCCGCCAGCGCCGAAAACTCGCGCTGAAGCTCCACTCGAGTCAGTGGATCGAGCGCGCCGAACGGTTCGTCCATCAGCACGATCGGGGGGTCCGCAGCTAACGCGCGCGCGACGCCGACTCGCTGACGTTGGCCTCCGGACAATTCGCGAGGATAACGTTTTGCAAACGTGCCGGGATTGAGACTCACCAACTCCAGCAACTCATGAGCTCGCTCACGGCTGCGAGCTTCCGGCCAGCCTTCGAGCCGCGGAATCAATTCGACGTTCTGCTCGACTGTGAAGTGCGGGAACAACCCGCTCTCTTGAATCACGTACCCGATTCGCCGCCGAAGCTTGATCACATCCCACTCGCGGGTGGGCTTACCTTCAACCAGCACGTCGCCTGCGGTTGGGTCGAGGAGGCGGTTGATCAGTTTCAACGTCGTCGTCTTTCCGGAGCCGCTGCGGCCTAACAGCACAAGCGTCTCGCCGCGCGCGACCCGGAAGCTCAAGTCCTCGACGAGGTTCTTGCCGCCAGCGATGCTCAGGCTCACGTTGCGAAACTCGACGACGGGTGAATTGTCAGGTGGAGTCACTCTGTAGTTGGCCGAGGAGGGGAGGCCACGGAGGGCCGCCCGTACATTATCAGTAAAGCTCGACACCGGGTAAAACCATTTACCCAATTCGCGAATACTCGATCGCCTTTCGAATATCGCCGCCCCACGAACCCGTGAAGTTGCGAATCAGAATATCAGCAGGGCATGCGTCCTCGCGCAAGACAAGCTGGTCGAGAACGTTGAGATAGTGCGCTTCGTTGGGCGCGCTACGCTCGAGACCCGAACGCGCAAGCTCGAGTGAACCCTTCGCAAGCTTGATGATCGGTTCCCCGTCCAGCTTCGCTTCGAGACCGTGGCGCGCGACCTCGCGTTGAAGCGCCACAAACTCTCGCAGCTTTATTCTCGGCGCCAGCTTGAGCGCGTCGTCGAGCGCCGGGGCGTCGTACAGCAAGCCTTTCCAGAACGCCAGCGCCGCCATCACCATCTCCAGCGAACCCGAGTCCATGCTTCGCTGCTCGATGTGCGGCTTCAAGCGGGCTTCGGTGAAGATGGTCGAGAGATGATCGGTGAAGTCCTGGAAGATCGGGGTCTGGGGACAACTGCAGTGGCCCAGAAACTCGCCGAACGGATGCCCGCTGTAGTCAATGTACTGGCCGTCCCTGCGCACAAAAAACATCGGGACCGCGGACACTTCATCGATAAATCGCGAAACCGAGAACCCGTCTTCGAGCGCGAGCGCGGAGGGACCCGTGCGATCCGGGTCGGTCTCAAGCCACACCGCGTAACGCGTTGACTTGAAGCCCGAGATCTTGCCTTCTTCGAAGGGTGAGTTGGCGAACATCGCGGCCGCGACCGGAGCGAGACGATTAGCAACCGCGAACTTGCGCGCGAGGTCTTCCAGGTCGCGATAGTCCAGATTCACCTGTGTGGCCGCGGTACGAGTCATCATATCCCACGCCCGCCGCCCGCGAGTCTTCAGATACGGGCGCATGATTTCATAGCGCCGCTTCAAGATCCAAGACTGCTGGTCGAGACTTCGAACAGGATCGAAGCCTGAAGCGATGAAGACGACTCCATTCGCTTCACCAATCGCTGAGAGTTGATCGAGGAAATGTCGAAGCTCGCGTTCGATTTCCGCAAGCGAGCGTCGATGCGCTCCGGAGAATTCTATCTGTCCGCCTGGCTCGATCGTCAGCCGGCCTGTGTCCTCGCCTTGCGCGCCCTGGAGCGTCGCTTCCGTTATGTGGCCGTTCTCTTCAGTTTGATTGACGATTCGAGAACCAAACCCGTCGATGACTGACTGAACCTGAGACGGCGTGATCCGTTGAAGCGCACCTTGGGTGAAGCCGAACAGTTCGACTTCTACACCTAGCGCCCATTCGGATTCCGGCTTGCCGGCATCGGCAAAAAATCGCGCGAAATCACTCGCCCGATCAATCAAGTCAGTGGGAGCGAAAGGCGCGGATGGCATAAAAGGATTGAAGAGCATTTGAGACTCGGCCGACTACGCCTGGTTAGCACGCTCCCTCGCGGCGAACAGATTGAAGCTGAACCGCCGCGCGCCGTCCAACCACGTGTTCTCCAGCGCGAAGCCTGTCGCGCGAGCCATCTCCGCAAGCTGCCCGATGTCGAACTTGTAAGAGTTCTCCGTGTGAATCGTCTCGCCTTCCTTGAAGCCGATCTTCAGGTCGAGCGCGCGAATGTTGACCGTTTGTTCTTCGCGACTCACCACGTGGATCTCCATACAGCCACGATCTTCATTGTACCTTGCCCGATGACGGAATTTTGTTACGTCGAAATCCGCTTCAAGCTCCCGGTTTATTCGCACAAGCAAGTTCAAGTTGAAAGCCGAAGTCACACCGAGCGCGTCGTCGTACGCTTGAATCAGCACCTCGGGCGCCTTCTTCAAGTCCGCACCCACGAGCAGCGCGTCGCCCGGTTTTAGCACGCGGCGTACTTCGTTCAACAGCTCGCGCGACCCATCAGGATCGAAGTTCCCGATGTTCGATCCGAGAAACAGCGCGACTGTTCGTTCGCCGCTCGCCGCCGCGGCCAACGATTGAAGAGCCGTGAAATAATCGGCGGCGTAGGCAGTGATCGACAGCCGCGGATAAATCTGCAGCAACTCGAGACTGCTGCGTTCGAGGCTCGCCGAAGAAATATCAACGGGCACGTAGTGAAGTGAGCTTTGCCGGTTGAGCAGCGCTTCGATCAGGTAACGAGTCTTTTCGGCGCTGCCGCTTCCAAGCTCGACCAGACGAGCGGGACCGCTCACCGACGCTACGATCTCATCTGCATTGTTCCGCAGTATCTCTCTCTCAGCGCGAGTCAGGTAGTACTCGGGCAGATGGCAGATCGCTTCGAATAGCTGAGAACCCAGGTCATCGTAGAAGTATTTCGGCGAAAGCGATTTTTGTGATGCGGTCAGCCCCGCGCGAACGTCTTCAGCGAAGCTGGTCGCGTCGCGTCCATCACTCAATCGCCGCAATGTAAATCGATCTGCGGCGGTTGAAACAGTTTGCGAGGCCAAACTTCCCTCCCTGTTCGAGCGATTTCTCGTAGTAGCGAATTCATTCGTTTGCTTAACGAGTCAATTCGTTACTGCGAGTGGAGCAGCACATTTGGACGCT
>JBASRN010000103.1:0-1668 GCA_049273855.1 Blastocatellia bacterium | reverse complement strand
TTCCTGAGCCGTGACCGTCAGGCTGCCGGCCAGCAGCAGCACGATTGCCAGCCAGGTAATCGGCCGTCCAGCGCTTTGCATACTTCCCTCCATCAAGTTATGTAAGCAAGGCGGAATTCTCAGTCAGCCGGAGCCATTCTGTCGAACAGACCCGGACGCGCAAAGTCGAGAGCGAGCTGAATCGGGGCGCTCGTCGCCGACAGTCAGTAAATCATGTACTTGCGCCTGAGCAGCGCAAACTCGGACAACCCGGCCTGCCACGTTCGCGAAATCTCGGAGGGCGTCTTACCCTGTCTCAAGGCGGCAAGCGCCCCGTTGTTTGCCAGCAACCGCAAGTATTCGTCTATCTTCCACTCACGTGGGTGCAGCCGCCAGATATGATACGCAATCTCCAGGCCGACAGCTACCGGTTTGAATACGCTGCGATCGGTGATCACGACGGTCACGCCGTTGCATTGCTCTCCGCTGAACTTCGAAGACCTGGGCGTGAAGCGGACCGGAACAAACCTGGCGCCGGCCAGCCCCGCACGATTTAGAGCTTCGCTCAGCTTCGCGCCATCGATCCACGGCGCGCCGATCACTTCAAACGGGGTGTCGGTCCCGCGCCCAACCGAGACGTTTGTTGTTTCAAGCAAACCGATGCCCGGATAAAGCAGCGCTTCGGTGAGGCTTCGCATGTTCGGCGAAGGATTCACCCACTCGAGACCCGTTCCATCGTAGTAGTCCGCGCGGCGCCAGCCTTCCATCCGCATCACCATCAGGTCCGCGCCGATTTTTCGCTCGGTGTTGAACAGCATCGCAAGCTCGCCAATCGTCAGCCCGTATCGCACCGGGATCGCATGGTACGAGGTGAACGAGTACGACGGCTGAACGGCCAGGTCCGCGTCAGCTACCGGGCCTTCGACGTCATAACCGTTAATCGGATTCGGACGGTCAAGCACGACGAACTTGATCCGGTTCCTGGCGGCCTCTTCCAGCGCGTAGCCGCAGGTCGTGATGTAAGTGTAGAACCGCGTCCCGACGTCCTGGATGTCAAAAACCAGCGTGTCAATATCCTTCAACGTCTCGGCGGACGGGCGCCGCTTGCCTTTGTCATAGAGGCTGAAAACGGGAAGCCCGGTCTTCTCATCTCGCTGGTCGGCGACCGGCGAATCCTCGATTCCGCGCAGTCCGTGTTCGGGAGAGAACAACGCGACGAGCCTCAGGTTCTTCGCCGAAGCCAGCACGTCGATTGTGGAACGCCCGGCCCGGTTCCGTCCGGTGTGGTTTGTGATCAATCCGACGCGGCGGCCTTCGAGTTGTTTGAAGCCGTCGCGTTCAAGCACGTCGATCCCGGTCAGCACCGGATGAAGCGGACCAGTAGGGACCGGGCGAGTGATAGCAGCGCGGGGCGTATCGACAAAGCGAGGCGGCGCCTTCAAATTGAACGCCTCGGCACCCTTTGGCAGTTCGGTGATCGCCGATGCTACGATCGATGCCACAAAGGATCGAAGCCGTGTCACATCGCCCCTGCCGTTGGGATGTACTCGATTGGTCAACAGGACGAGAAACGTCTCGCTTACCGGATCGATCCAGAGGCTGGTGCCGGTAAAGCCGGTGTGCCCGAACGTCCCGACTGGAAAAAGATCGCCTCGATTGGACGAGAACGCGGTGTTCACATCCCAGCCT
>JBASRN010000097.1:0-37986 GCA_049273855.1 Blastocatellia bacterium | reverse complement strand
ACGAAGGATTTTCCGGTCTTATCTGCCGGGCCAACTCCGCGAACCTCGCTTGAGAGGTGGAACTTTTCGATTTACGGAGAGATGGGCGAGGAGTTGAAATGGACTTGGGACGAATTTCAGAACCTGCCGCGCGAAACCGTGATGGTCGATATTCACTGCGTCACCAAGTGGTCGAAACTTGACACCGTTTGGACGGGCGTTTCAGTTGACACACTGCTCGCAGGCATCGACCTCGACGCGCAACCGGTCCGTTACCTCACCGCTTTTTGCGACGGCGGGTACACGACGAATTTGCCGCTTGCTGATGTCCGCGGCGGTAAAGCCTGGATTGCTTACGAATATGACGGGAAGCCGCTCACGCCGGAACACGGCGGTCCGGCGCGTTTGCTCGTGCCGCACCTCTACTTTTGGAAAAGCGCGAAATGGGTGCGCGGCTTTAAATTACTCACTGAAGACCGCCCTGGGTTCTGGGAGTCGGTCGGTTATCACAACTACGCCGACCCTTGGAAAGAGCAGCGATACGCGGGAGATTAAGAGGTACGGTGCAGCGGCTCAATTGGCAACTCGGGACGGTCGTCGAAATTCGACAGGAAACCCCGTCGGTGAAGAGTCTGATTCTCGATGTGCCGGATTGGACTCGCCACGCGGCGGGGCAGCACGTTGACGTGCGCCTGACGGCTGAAGACGGTTATCAAACGCAACGCAGCTATTCAATCGCCTCGCCGCCGGAAGATACATATCTGATGCTAACGGTCGAACGCATCGAGGACGGCGAGGTTTCGCCGTATTTAACCGACGAATTGCGTATCGGCGACCGGATTGAGTTGCGCGGACCGATCGGCGGTTATTTTGTCTGGAACGCAAACGATGAGCGGAACAACAACTCACCGCTTTTTCTAATCGCCGGAGGAAGCGGGATCGTGCCCCTGATGGCGATGATCCGCCATCGGGCTAATTCGGCTCAGACAGTTCTCACCAAACTCCTTTACTCGTCGAGCTCCTACGAAGAGGTAATTTACCGCGACGAGCTTGGCCGTCTCTCCGCGAAAGACCCTTCGCTCCGCGTCATTCACACTTTAACCGGACGGCGGCCGGAAAATTGGACGGGTTACGGGCGCAGGATTGACCGGGCAATGCTGGCAGAAATTGCCTGGCAGCCGGCGGAAAACCCGCTGGCTTTCGCTTGCGGTCCGACCGCGCTGGTTGAGATGGTCGCCACATATTTACAGGAACTGGGCTACGGGCCGGGACGGATCAAGACGGAACGCTTCGGCCCAACCGGAGGCTGAGAGTTATGGATGATAACGATTTGAGATTGGATGGCAACGCGGCGGGCGGATTGCTCAATGAAGTTTTCCCATTTGAGATGACGGCGGCCGCTACGACCTGCTCGGGATGCGGCGCAATCAAGCCCGTCGGCGAACTGATGCTTTACGGGCACGGGATGGGCGCAATCCTGCGCTGCGCCGGCTGCGACGTGGCGCTGATTCGGATTACTCGCATTCGCGGATGTTACCGGCTCGATCTGAGCGGCATGAGCTGTCTCCAAATTGACGCAGATATTCAATAACAGGCGAGCCTTAGGCGAGCCTTATATGAGGCTTTGAGTTTAGTAGGAGGTAGAGAAATGTCCAAAGAAACCAACAACGATCACCCCTTCGCTAGCACGGCGGTCGACGATGGCTATCACTCCCAGCATCGCCTGAAGGAGGCGACTCTGACAGCTACTCGCATCAGGCGACGCTGGCTCGCCGCGTTTATCGTCGCCTGCATTTGCGCGTTCGCCGCCGTCACGCTTGCGCAATCCGCCGATCCTTAACTTGGTAGAGGATCGAATTCATGGCTCGGCATTCCGGGTGAGGGTCAACTCCGGCATATGCCGTTCTCAGACGGAGGGTGGCCGACATCTCCCTCGTCAGCCTTAATTCTTTCCGAATACTATCTCTTCAATTCTTCCTATCTCCATGTCGGCTTGATGCTGTGCATTGTTCGTCGCAATAATGATTACGACTCCGTCATCAACATATCGTCGGAAGTGGGCATTGAATACTTTATTGCTGCCGTGATGCCAGCATCGGAGCAGGTGTTGTCAAGGCGTTTCTGGGTCGCGATTACAACGTGGTGGCGAACTCGCGCAACATCACCCGGTCGGGCACGTTCGAGCCCTCGGACAACCTCGCACTGATTGACGGAAACATCGCCGACGCGGTAACGGCGGAGGGGATCGCCGAAAGGGCCACGAGCCGATTCGGGTCGATCGACGCGCTCGTCAACAACGCCGGCATCTATTTCTCCAGGCCTTTCACGAAGTATTCGGCATTGCGAGTTGAGTTATACTTAAGCTCTCGTCTTTCATTCACAGGAGGCACATTTATGCCCACAAAGTATGACGCGATCATCATCGGCACGGGACAGGCGGGGCCGCCGCTGGCGGCGCGGCTAGCAGGCGCGGGCTGGCGCGTTGCTGTCATAGAACGCAAACGCTTCGGCGGCACCTGCGTCAATAACGGCTGCATCCCGACCAAAACGCTGATCGCCAGCGCCCGCGCCGCGCACGTCGTACGCCGCGCCGCCGATTACGGCGTGATGATCGACAGAGCCATCAATGTCGATATGAAGCGCGTCAAGGCGCGCAAAGATGCGGTTGTCGCTCGCTCGAAAACCGGCGTCGAGCAGTGGATGATGACAACTGCCGGCATCACCGTTTACCAGGGCCACGCGCGCTTTGAAGCTGCACATACGGTGTGCGTCGGCGACAACTTGCTCGAAGCCGAGTACATCTTCATCAACGTCGGTGGCCGAGCTTACATCCCGCCGATGCCGGGAATCAATGAAGTGAATTACCTGACCAACTCCAGCATGATGGAGGTCGATTTTCTGCCCGAACACCTGATCATCATCGGCGGCAGCTACGTCGGGCTGGAGTTCGGACAAATGTACCGCCGCTTCGGCAGCCGCATCACCATCGTCGAGAAGATGCCGCGATTGATCGGACGTGAAGATGAAGACGTTTCGGACGCCATCAAAACGATTCTTGAAAACGAAGGCATTGATATTCGCTTGAACGCTACTTGCATCGGCGTGGCGCGTCACGAAAAAGGCGTCGCCGTCCAGATCGATTGCAGCAGCCCGGATAAACAGGTCGTCGGCTCGCATTTGCTCTTAGCCGTAGGCCGCACGCCCAACACCGACGATCTCGGATTAGGCAAAGCCGGCATCGAAACCGACGAGCGCGGTTACATCAAAGTTGACGATCAACTGCGCACGGACGTCGCGGGCGTTTATACGCTCGGCGACTGCAACGGCAAGGGCGCGTTCACGCACACAGCTTACAACGACTATGAAATAGTCGCGGCAAATTTGCTGGACAACGACCCGCGCCGCGTCTCGGATCGCATTACGGCTTACGCGCTGTACAGCGATCCGCCGCTCGGACGTTGCGGCATGACTGAAACTGAGGTGCGGCAGTCGGGGAGAAAAGCGCTCGTCGGCAAGCGCGAGATGGCACGCGTCGGTCGCGCCATTGAGAAGGGCGAAACCGAAGGGTTCATGAAGATTCTCGTTGATGCCGAGACGAAAGCGATACTCGGCGCGTCGCTGTTGGGAACGGAGTGCGACGAGGTTGTTCATTCGATCCTCGACGTGATGTACGCCCGCGCGCCCTACACGGTCATCCAATGCGCCATGCACATTCATCCGACAGTGACGGAGTTAATCCCCACGATGCTCGGCGAGTTGAAGCCTTTAGAGTGAAGAGTGATGAGTAATGAGTGATGCGTAGGAAAAGCAATAATCCTTTCAATGCAATGCAGAGCGAAAGAACAGCGACGCGGCAGCGGTTGAAAGAACTTGGCATCCAGCTGCCGGCGCCGCCCGAACCGTTTGGCACCTATGTGGAAGCGGTTCGGACCGGCAATGCCGGCGTGATTTTAACAAGCTCATCTGGCAGCTCGCTTCGCCGAAATGGAAGTTCGATGATGCGACGTTCGAGCGCAGCGCAGCGTCGTTCGACAACCCGGATCACGTCAGCATCGTCATCCATAATCACCGCTGGCGGATCAGCCTGGCTGAAGGCGAGCCGAAGTATGATGAGCTTGAAAAGCGGCTTGCCGAAGCTCCCGTGATCACTGTGCCCACCATCACCCTTGAAGGTGATGCCAACGGCGCATCACACCCGGACAGCAGTTCTTATGCTAAAACATTCTCGGGCAAATATGCGCACCGGACCATCAAGGGCGGCGTCGGTCACAACTTGCCTCAAGAAGCTCCGCAGGCGTTTGCCGAAGCGATCGTCGAAGTCGATCGTCATTGATCGGCGTTAGTCGGCCCGCGGACCGTCTCACGCCGTCCGCAGGGCAGTATATTCCTAAATCCCAGAGAGGATTTCACATGTCAGACTGGATAAATCATTATCGCCGCCGCTTCCTGGAGAACAGCAGCTATCGGGCAGGTCTTCGTCCTCTCCGCGCACGGTTTATGCGCTTCGAAAGGCTGCACTCGATTAAAGAGGGTGCCAAACTTTGCCTTGCGATTGAGAAATCTTGAACAGCGAACTGATCACACAAACCTAGAGCTAGACATGCACACCTCGCCGCTGAACGACTGGGTGGCAGAACTGGGGCAGAAAACTAACCGAGAACGACCCAGCTACGCCGGGCAAAATCCATCAAAACAGAGAACGGACCGTCTAAGCGTTTTACTCATAACCCAAAGGTCGCGGGTTCAAATCCCGCCCCCGCAACCACTTACAAGAATTGGGTCGGGAGTTAGGTCGGAAAACCGTTTCCGGCCCTTTTCTTTTTCACTATACCATCTCTGAAACAAGTTCCTGCTCCTCGACAACTGGCTCCTCGGAAAACACCGGCACGAATTGGCTTGCCAGTAGTTCGGTCGCCTTCCCTGCTTTTGCCTCTCTCCATCGGTATATTCGCGGACAGTCAAACCTACTCCAATGAATCGCTCTGTTTGACAACGGCGAGATCAACCCCGTTCGACGGGGAGTTGGAGGACGAGTTCGAAGCGATTTGTCCCGTGGGCGAATGGGCGCCCGATCCACGCTTCAAAGCCAGGCTGCTCGGTGGGCACGAATCCGCTGGCCGGAAGCCAAGTCCCAAACAACCAGTCCAACGCGCGCATCTCAAGATCGATCGGGCCGCGAACTTCGACTTCCGCTACCTGCATCGCGGGGAACTCAATCCGACCGACTTCGCCACATGGAGTCACATCGGGGACTTCGAGACCAACGTCGTAGCGGCATTTCTGGTGGCGTACGATTTCCGGGTCGTCCCACATGTAGCCCAGCCATTGTCCGTCCCCCAATCCGCGAGCGTCTGCCCACTGTACCAGTCGCTCGATAGCGCGCGGAACCACGCCATCGCGATAAGAATCCAGAACCCGAATGTAGGCGACAATGCGCGGAGGGAGACGCCGGAGTCGCACCTCGAATCCATCAGGGTTCGCTCCGGGCTTCAGTTTGTCGAGGAGATGTCGATGTTTAGGATCGGTGACAGCAGTTTGCCATTCCTCACGCCGTTTCACCCGAAAGGACTCAACATCGAACTGGCTCGGCGGCACACCATAGCGTTGCTTGAAGCAGCGGGAGAAGTCCGCAGAGGAGGCGAACCCACACGCGAATGCGATTTCAATTAGGGACTGCCGACGCCGCGTGGCCCAGGTCTTTCGCGACAACAAAGCGATCGCGTGCTCCAAGCGAATGCGCTTCACAAATTCGTTGAGGGACTCGCCAACCAACGATCGGAAGATTCGATGAAAGTGAAACGGTGAGAAACCCGCGGCTTTGGCGACGACCTCAAGTTTGAGCGGTTGGTCGAGATTCTTCAGGATGAAGTCGATAGCTCGGTTGACCCGAGCCACGTAGTCGAGCGATTTGCTGCCGGGTTTTTCGCGTTCGTTTCGCAAGATTTGTAAAGCAACGCTGGACGGAATCGGTTAGAAATAAACGACCTTGAGCAGCAGAATCCAATTCTATGTCGCCATGGGCCATTAAACATGGTTGATCGTGCAATGACAAGACATATGAGTCCCCAAAAAAGGAACCAAAATGAATCTCGGAGCATTCTCAATCAGCCTCGCCGTCAAGGATATTGCCGCGTCACGCGCCTTCTACGAAAAACTCGGATTCGAACAAGTCCTCGGAGATCAGACACAGAACTGGCTGATCCTTCGTAACGGGGAAACGACAGTCGGCCTTTTCCAGGGAATGTTCGAGCGTAACATGCTCACCTTCAACCCCGGCTGGAACAGCCAGGCGGAGCCGCTCAAGGAGTTCGAAGACATCCGGGAAATTCAGCGGAGTCTTAAAGCCAGCGCGCTGGCCCTCACTTCCGAAGCAGACGAATCGACCGCCGGCCCGGCAAGCCTGACTCTGATCGATCCGGACGGAAACCCAATTCTCATCGATCAACACGTCGACTGACGTTGCGCTTCGAAACGTCGGTTCAGTCCAATGATTCCGCCGTCCGTCAACGGAACTTACGCCTGTTTGAAATGAATCTTGGCATGGGTCGGATGATTGGTGGCTGACAATCCGAAATCGCCGAAAGAAGAAAATGAAACAAAAATCAAGATCAGCGGTTCCTCTCTGGTACTGGGTGATCGCAGCTGTGGCGTTGCTGTGGAACCTGCTGGGGTGTGCCTTCTTCGGGATGGAGATTTTCGCCCAGGAAGCAATGATGGAATCCATGACGGAGGATCAGAAGGAGTGGGCTCGATCCATTCCAGGCTGGATTTATTTCGTCTACGGCTTGGCCGTGTCAACCGGGGTGGCGGGAAGCATTGGCCTGTTCATGCGAAAGGGCTGGACCATCGCGATGTTCGCAATCTGCCTCGTGGCGGTGATTGTGCAAATGGTCTACACCATGATCATTGGCGGCGGGATACAGGTCATGGGACCATCGGGACTAGTCATGCCCTCGCTGGTCATTGTCTTCTCAGCGGCACTGCTGTGGCTCTCGTGGTTCGCCCGATGTCGGAGCTGGTTTGGACAGGTTAGCCCGACAGTCGAACTTGAGTAACACGGTGATCATTCGGTACGGCTAGATTTAGGCCCCGCTTTCTTGCGCACGGATGTCACTACGACCGCCGCCGCGAAACGGCGAGTCGGACGAAGTCAAGAAATGTTGGTTTGTTGAAACGTCCCGGCCGCAACGCCTATCTTCTCCCATGGAATCCGGAACCGAGGCCAGAAAACTCGTCTCGAAAATCTGCATTCCGAGAACTCGTCGGGAGTGGGCTATTTGACACTCACCCCATCGGCAAGCAAAGTGGGAGCAATGGGGTAACGGTGTGTCGATCGAGGAATTGCAGCGAAGAGATATCCGCGAGTTTCTGGATTGGGTCTACGAACGCGCCGTCGCTGATGAAGGAACGAATCCTGGCGGATGTTACCCATTATTACTCTCCTCCTTCGCTGAAGGATTAACGTATTTGGCGTGCGGACCTTTAAGATCGACGACCGCCGAACTCATCCGCGTGAAGCGACACAAATTCCCGGACACTCATCGCCGGCCGGCCAACGTCTCTGTCGACGAGCTCTACTTTCGCCCCGACAACACATTGTATGCCGCCACTCACGGGCGCGGCATCTACCACACCTCGACGCCTGTCTTCGTCCACCGCAAGTCACCAACGTCAGCGACAGCGGCGCTGGCTCGCTGCGTGATGCGATAAACCGCACCAGCTTTGTCACGGCGGCCGAGAGAAAGATTCTCTTCAATATCGCGTGCGGCGGGATTCATCAGCTGAAATTGAACATGAGGCACCACATGAGCAGCCTGGAATGGAGTTATGATTCAGCCATCCATCTCGAATAGAAATGGGTCTGGCGAACGATTGTTCAAATTCGCCCCAACACCTAATTGCGCAGGTACGCGCTTGTAAGCGATTGTTCGCAATCCAGCAATTTCTGCGGCGTGCCCTCGAACATCACTCTAACGCCCTTGTTGCCACCTTCGGGCCCACGTCGATGATCCAGTCGGCGTTTTAGATCACATCCAGGTTGTGCTCGATCACGATCACTGTTTTCCCCGTGTCTACCAGGCGGTTCATGATGGCGAGCAGTTTGCTGATATCGGACTTGTGCAGCCGGTGGTTGGCTCGTCCATGGCGTAGATGCTGCCCTTTTTATGCAGCTCGCTGGCGAGCTTGATGCGCTCGCATTCCCCTCCCGAGAGCGTGTTCAGGGGTTGGCCGAGCGTGAGGAATCGAGCCCAACATCGCTCATGGCTTGAAGCTTGCTGTTAACTTTCGTGATGTCAAAGAAATCGAGCGCCTGCTGGACAGTCATGGCAAGAACGTCCGAGATCGATCTATCGTGAAGCTTGAAGGCCAGCACTTCGTCCTTGAAGCGCTTGCCTTCGCAGATTCCGCAGGCCGTTTTAACCTCGCCCAGGGCTGGTAGATCGGTGTAGATCACACCCAGGCCCCGGCAGTTTTCGCATGCCCCTTTGGAGTTAAAGCTAAACAGCGAGGGGCTGACCTTGTTGGCTGTTGCAATGGCGGTGCGGATGTCGTCCATGATGGTGTAAGTGGCGGGGTTGGAACGAGTGGAGATGCTCACGGTTGACTGGTCGATCACCATCGCATCAGGGTGTTGGCGCAGAAACGCGTGGTGGATGAGCGAGCTTTTGCCGGAGCCGACAACCCCGGTGACCACGGTCAGCACGCCGATGGGGATATCCACCGATACGTTCTGCAGGTTGTTTACCCTTGCGTTTGCAACCGGGAGCTTGCCGGACGGCGAGCGGAAGCCATCCTTGATCGGCATCGACTGTTTGATGTGCCGGCGTGCAGAATTTAGACCCTTAGCGAGCCACGGAACCCCCTCGCGGCATAGTAAGATTCTGCACCGTTGTGGGACACGAAGACATGGCCGTAGCGGTAATCAGCAAAGATGGCACCACCGAGTTTTCTAATATCAGAAGGTGTTTTCACCCAGCTCGATGTTTTCGCATCGAACTTTCCAAGTTTCTGCAACTCCCGATATTGCTCTTCCGATAAAAGTTCAATGCCGATGGCAGCAGCCATATCAATAGCATTATTTTTGGGTTTATGTTCTTTCCTTGCCTCCAGCGCTTCACGGTCATAACAAAGACTTCTGCGGCCATTAGGACTTTCCGCTGAACAATCATTAAAAATGTATTCGCCCGTCTTTTTATCATGACCAACAACATCCGGTTCACCGCCAGTTCTTTCCATTTCATTGAGTGACCACAGTTTTTCAGTATTACCTTCCAGCTTTGCTTGTATTTTAGCCCATTCAAGACCTTTATGGCGGCTCATGTTTTTCTCAAAACGGGCTTTCAACGCTCTGAGTAGTTCTTCACACTGTTCTGGTGACAACTCCTTTTTTTTGCTATTAATGTTGTTCATACTTTTATATTACCTCCGTTGAATAGGTGGCCGGCATAGCTGCCTTCATACACGATCGTGCCGCCGAGAGTACCTGCGTGCGGTCCGACATCGACTACGTGATCCGCCACCTTGATCACATCAGGATCGTGCTCGACGACCAGCACCGTGTCGCCTTTGTCGCGCAGCTTTTGCAGAAGCTGGTTCGATAGCAGTTCGGAAAGATGGTGGCAACCCGTGTGCGGGCTTACTAGGGATGATTGGAACAATGTTGAATGCATGACTACCGCAAATTCAAGGTCAGCGTCAACGGGAGGATAGGTCGCACAGCCCGCCTTTCCGAACGTCTGCGAAGGTACGTTACGTCAAATCCCGCCTCACCGGCAACGCGGCGGCGGGTCGCGCCCGCTTGACCGGAGCCTTCGCTTTTCCCTTCGCAGACCTCGGTTGGTGCCTCGCAGACTTCGCTTGGCCCTTCGGGGCTATTCCGGAGCATTGGAGGGCCCCAGCGCTCAAGCGTATGGCCACCTCACCAGGGGCCTCGACTCGAACGTCCCAGTGGAGGACTACGGCGTCGAGTGGCTGGGGGAGATTCCGGCGCATTGGGACGTTATTCGCGTCAAGGCGATCACTGCAGAGCACAAGCAAGGATTCTACACCAAGCAGGCATATGTAGATGAGGGCGTGAAGCTCGCGAGGATCACCGATATTGATGACTATGCCAAACGTTTCCTTTGCGGACATGCCCTTCGTCCAAATCTCGGAGACCGCCGAGCGTGCGTTCCGGGTAAGTGAAGGGGACGTCCTTTTTGCCAGAAGCGGCACCATGGCGCTTTGGTATAGTACGGCAACCCGAGCGTGCAGTCTTCGCCTCATATCTCATTCGGTTCAAGTTTGACACTGTGGATCGAGTTCCTTAGGTATGCGTTCGATTCACACCTATTCCGGCAGAACCTTATTAGTTCGCTTCATGGGGGTGCAAATCAGAATGTTCATGCCGGGAACATCAAGGACCAGTGGATTGCAGTTCCTACCCCGGGGGAGCAGCAAGCGATCGCTGCTTTCCTAGACCGGCAAGCGGCAAGGATCGACGCCCTCATCGCCAAGGTACGCGAGGCCATCGACCGTCTCAAGGAACTCCGCACGGCCCTCATCTCCGCTGCTGTGACGGGCAAGATCGATGTGCGGGAGGGGGTGGCATGAGCCTCGAGATCTCCGAGCGCTCCTTCGAGGAAGCCATCGAGTTGCGGGCTGCTCCAACACAGCCCGGACGCCTGCGCGGGCCATTCGAGCGTCATCCGCGAGATGCCGCCGCCCTACGGCTCGTCGCTGCCCGGCGGTTACCGCAGGCGCCAACCCGAGGAGTACGACCGCACGCTCTGCCTCCTGCCACGCGATGTGGTGGACTTCGTCCTCGCCACGCAGCCGAAGGAGTTGGAGAAGCTCAAGCAACACCACGGTGCGGGATCAAGGAGCGGTTTCTGAAGCGCCTCGCCGACGAGATCGAGCGGCGCGGCGCGCTCGAAGTGCTCCGCAAAGGCATCAACGACTCTGGCTGCAAGTTCCGGCTTGTGTACTTTCGACCGAAAGGGGGCTTAACGAGAGACACGGAGATTCCCAGCAAGCACGGCCCTTGTCGGGGCATTGCTGCCCGTAGCCATCGCTGTCTCCGCAACCGCCGGCTTATCGAGTCCCTTCCACGAAATGGCTATGAATACTCCGGTTCACGGACTTTTTCGACTATGGGATCGTTCGACACAGCGGCAGCTGCAATTATCGAGCGAATCCTAGGCCCCTGTTTTCGGATTGGGTGAGCAATCTCGACCCCGATGCAGGATTACTCCGGTTCTCTCAAAGCAACTCGCCTATTCGGATTTTGGTCATCCGAGAGTGCGCCACGTGAGAGGTAATCCAGTGAATACAATCGCCGGTTTGCAGAATGCGGGAGCTGGTCCTAGAATTAGCGGCGCCAATCAGCTCGATATTTCCTTAAGGGGTGGATATGAAACCAACTACGATTGTTTTTGCTCTGACATTACTTTTCACGAGCGCGGTGGTATGCCTGGCCGACAACCCGCAGATAGGGACCTGGAAACTGAACGAGGCAAAGTCGAAGCTCGGCCCCGGTACGGGGAAGAACCACACTGTGGTCTATGTGGCGGCAGGGGACAACGTGAAGATCACAGTGGATGGCGTCGATGCCGAAGGCAAACCGACGCACAACGAATGGACAGGTAAGTTTGACGGGGAGTATTACCCGGTAACCGGTGATCCGACTTCCGAGACGCGGATGTACAGGCAGATAAACGCCCGGACATTGTCGCTGACCGCCAAGAAGGGTGGAAAGGTCACTCTAACCGGTCGAATTGTCGTTTCGATGGACGGCAAAACTCGCACCGTCACCACGAACACTACCAATTCGAGCGGTAAGAGGATTAGCTCCAAGGCGGTGTACGACAAGCAGTAACTGGAACAGTCCTATTTGAGGTCTCTAAACCTATTGCCTGGCGGATTGCCTCGTTCGGCCGGAGCGGTTGGCGACCCGACGAATCAGATTCGGCGGGTATGTCAATGAGCGTTTCTGCGAATCTGAGCCGCCTTACAGAATGAGACGGTGAGTCGCGACGACGTCTTGGAGGGATTGGCTTGTCCAAGGAAAGAGGAGGGACCACGATTCATTGAAGACATCCCCATGAACCAAGAATCTGTAAGAAGTGCCACAGGACCATCTTCGATAAGTACGGAGGCGTGGGGGTGACCTTCACCGGGTCAAGTTTTGTATTGGTGTCAAGTTTTGGGTTGGTTGACTGTTGAGATAAGGAATCACTGCTGTCCGGGGAACCGTTTTGAAAAAAGCTGTAACCGTGTGAAAACGAGATAGTAACGGGCCAAAATGAACTTCTATATGGCTGGGGTCTCTAACACCGCAGTCTGTGTGGGGATCTAGTGTGCGCTATTCGTGGTAGCTCGGGAGTATATGACAGAACCGGTTCCGCGTCATCAGCGAATGCACGATAATAACCATAATCCTGCATTCGCTGGGTGTGACCTGCGCTTTCCCTTTGGCCTGTGGCCGATGATTCGTCGAAGTCGCCAGATATGCCCTTATGCGGTCGGTGCTTTAATGGTGTTGAAGCAAAGCTTAGGGGGAGCTTGATAGCGAGCTGACAGCACAGAGTCTCGATCGAAAGCAACAGTAACAAGCGCCTGTCACGGCTCATTCTTTGGAAGACGGTACCGAGTAACGTGCGAGACCTCTCTGTGTCCGATGACAATACCATCTATGAAGGCGACTACATTGCGCATTTCGCTCACGCTACCATCTTGTAGGCGGAAGTGAAGCTCTTCTCCAAAGTTCCTTAGATTGCGAAACTCGCGCGTCCCTGGGAGGTACGAACCATCTCCGCTTAGTCTCAGAACTGCGTCGGTTCTGCCCTCTCCGCGAACGTCTTCGCACTGAATCATGATAGTGAAGTCAATAAACAAGACGCCAGAGTTCTCGGTCGCGAAGACATTGAAAGACAGGTCGGTTCTAGAACCAAGTGAAAAGCCATGTCTTTCGAGGGTACCTTCGATACTAAGGCGATGCGCCTCTATAAACGCGTTTTGAAGAGCGTCTCCATCTACGTCAATCGGTGTCTGGACGGATTCAAGAAGTTCACTAAGGTCGGGTACTACGCGCATAGTGTTGGGATATGCCGACGCTTCGTCACGCAGGTTGCTGGCGAGGCCCCTTGAGTACTGCTGATCTTGGTAGAACCCCTTGTCGGCAGTTACCAGTACTACTGAATCTCGCGCTAGTAGTGAAACACAGTCCGCCCACAGAACACCGTCTTTGAACTGCTGCGAGTTCTGGCTATTCGGTGGTTCCTTGTGGATAGTCTTTAGGAAAGAGCTCCTTGCGCTCTCTAGCGTGAACGGAACTTCAAATTGTTCGACCCCCAGCGAGTCGAACAGGGCATCTATACGCGCCTGTACCTCAGGCTCAGTTGGGAGCGCAATTTCCCGAAGCCGTCCGAAAGCCGTCAATAGTTGGCTGTAGTCGGACCGAATATTCCCGATGTGCTTCATCAAGCGACTGCTGAGGTTATGCGACACTTCCAGACGCACCACTTCCGGAATCGCAACGCGCGCGCTGCTCTGTTTCAAGTAAAAGCGAACAGCGGCTCCGGCCGCTGAGCGCAATCCGAGTTCAGATAGCCAGACATTCGAATCAAAGACTATAATCATCGGGGAGGCCTAACTTGGAGTATGTGTAATAAGAAACGGTGGGAATAATACCGGCGTTAGAACGCTTAAACAACCCGGCCAAGGAATCAGGGCGGGCTTAGCTCTTCTCAACGAGATAGAACGCAATCGTTAGGCCCTAGATGCTCTTTTCGAACTGGGCAGTCCCGAAGTCAGGCGCTCGAGGGGAGCCGCCGGCTTGAAGTCGTTCAATCGAATGCACGATAAGCGGTCTTATCTTGCATTCGAGCGATGTCAAATTTCGCTCAACCGAGCCACACTTCCAAGCCAACGTCCTGGAACGTACTCGCCAAGGCGTTCCTCTCACTCTTCGTAACGCGACTAATGTCGTGGAACTCAGCAACTTGAACCGCCAGATGTTTCCTATTCTAGGGATCTCGGGCATCACCCCAAGGCCTATGCCTTGACTGAGAATCTCCTCCCTGAATGTGTGCGCGCGCGACACTTCTTACTGGCTTCGCTCTCTTGCTTGAAGAGGCCATTGATAGCGAGATCGATTTAGGCTGTGCCGTGGCAATCTGCGGAGTGGACAACAACCCGGCTCGTATTGCGGCAAGCAGTATTTCCACATTCTCAAAGTACCCGTCAATCTTCACGGCAGTGAGCGCGGATGCCGATCATCACTACCTTTTCATCCAGGACCCGAACCGGCCATGCGAACCGCGATAAATCGTGCTGAGCCAGAACGCTGTTACCGACGAGCCGGGGGGACTCGCAATCGCGAACTCCGATAACGATCCCCGGAATGATGACCGGGAGGAACGAGCGTCTTCAACCGCGCTCTTGAGCTTGAGCTGGCACCGCGCCAAGGCTCGCGGCTAGCGACGTAGGGGAACCGGTCGAGGGCCGAGTCCCGGCTCTTTCCGTAATTCACTGATAGCTCCGCGTAGCGATGGCCCCAGCGCTTCATAACCATCGGTTTTGGAGAGAGCCTCGAGAAAGGGCAGCACCGACTCGTCGCCGATTTTTGCAAGAACTCTTAGTGCTCTTTCTACGATTCTTTCGCTCTTGTCTTCGACTATCTGTTCTGATTCCGGATCGAGCGCGCTGCGGTCTTGAGTCGGGTCCCATTCGTCGTCTTCCCCTTCGAAATCATCCTCAGAATCGGCCGAAAGGCAGACGTGAAAGCCGATAGGCTGTTCAGACAAGGCGGCAATGGCGCTCAGGCGTGCGTTCTCTATTGACTTGATCAGGCTCGGGACGGCCGGCGATCCGATCTTGATGAGGGCATCGAGCTCGAAACCGGTGGGTTCAGATCCCATCCACTTTCTTCTTTCCATTATCCGCACGAGGATAGGTACACCCTCCACAGCTCTCAATTCCCCTAATAGCTCGATCGCGTCAAAGATTAGCCGCTGGTTGATAGCAAGCCGAAACACCCTTTCAAACGCCTCGTGGTCAAGCGGAGGGTCTTTGCTTCGGAGCACAGCTAAGCTTTCGTCCAGCGCTTGACGACCTTCATTCTCGGTTTCGATGGCAAACCTTGGTCTACAATCGTGGACGAGGTCCCATAAAAGACTTCCGAGTGGTTCAGCCGCGGCAGACCCGATCCGAAGAAGGTCTGCGCGGCCAACGTCTCTAATACTAGCGTCCGCCGACCACAGCTTCTTTATCGCCTGTTCGGGTGTGGGTTGCCCGGTTGTTTGGTCAGAAACTCCCATCATAGAATCCACAAGTTGCAACGAGAGGATAAGCGAGATTGTTGCGCATATCATATGCTCAACCCCAATTAGTTGACGCAGCCAGCGACCATTGTCCATCATAATGGCTTCCGTTGGTTGCGTTGCCTAGATCGCAAGCAATGTCTACTAATTCGATTGCAGCACAGACCAGATTTCTTCTCCACGAGTGAAACTCACGGTGAAACTGATCCATCTATCGCAAAGAACAGTAGACCCGTCGGAGTTGATGCCTTGCACGAAGAAAACAAAGGTTACGAACCCATCCCAGGCAATCCACTTTTTCCTCTTATTGGGATTATTCTTATTTCGGACCTCTCGCCTCTCATAGCCCGACGCCATATACAAGAACAGAATGTTGGCTTCCGGCGACCAATAGTGTCTCCCTGATTCTGCCGGAGTCACATCAAACCTAAATGGACCGAAATTATGTCTCTCAAAAATGGGCGCGTCTAATCGCTTCCATCGTACTCTCTCTGTCAATTCCTGGTCGACTGTGTAGTACCAACGAAGGGGAGAGGGTAAGATGGTCGGCCATTGAATGAGAATCTCAAAGACGTTCCACACATCTACAAGCGAAGAACCCGGACCAATCCTAAGTCCCCTAGACGGGTTCGGGTAAAAGCCGGCCCCCCAAATCCGTTCGCGACGGTGGGCGCTAGCGTGAAAATCTATTGTGCATCCGTCCAGGCCCTCGGGGTCGGTGCTGTTTACTGGATCGTTCGAAACGTAGGCATACCGATTCCACGTCTGCGGATTCTCCTGATCAACGCTTCCAGCATAGGGATCTGGATCTGGGAACCTGCCGACCAGAGACGAATAGTATCGGTTCACAGCATAATCAGCCGCACCGCTTTCCGGATCACGCTCGTAGCTCGTGAAATGATGCTTCTCCTGAATACCGCTCTCTCCGAAGTCCTCCCCAAACGACAAGTGCGCTTGGCGACCCAACACGTTTCCGCTCGAATCGAGAGTCATCCTCACGCTCAAGCGGTCGCTCAAGAAGTACCGCGTAGTCCACGGCGCGGTGCTGCTCGCACGCTGGCGGCTGTGAATCATTCGCCCGCCAGCGTAGATATAATCAACGCGCGCCGATTTGACTTGATATGTCGGATTCGTCGAGTAAGCAGTCGTGGCGTCGTGTTCACCAATCACCTGCGTGCCTTCCCAGATGTAATGCGTCCACGCTGACCCAACTATTTTAGTCATTCGACGATTCTGATGATCGTACTTGTACTGCGCGGTCGCACCTCCGTCAACGCGCGCCAAACGTTTCTCAGCATCGTACGAGTAGCTGTGAACTCCATCGTTCGTCACGTTTCCTGCTGCGTCGTAGCTGTAATTCAGGGTCGAGCCACTCGTAACACTCGTGATTCGATTCGTAGGCGTGCCGCCCGATTGCTCAAGCGTGATTGATTGAATTTGATTACCTCCTGAAACGGCGTCCCATACTCCAGTGCGATTGCCCCATCGGTCATACACGAATCTCCGTTGCGCGGATGAACCATTGCTCGTTTGATTTGAGGTTACAAGTCTCCCGATATTGTCATAGGTGTTAGCCGCGCTCTCGAGCGTTGAATTTATCGTGCCCGATACCCCCATCAACTGACCTGTGTTGCCTGCCGTCGAACCCGCGCCCATCTGCCCCGCCGCTGCTTGGTAATTGTGAGTCAGGTTCATCAGTGAAGTCGCGCCCTTCACCGCCGTCTGCGTCGTCAACTGAAATCGATTTGCGTCGTACCCGTAGCTCTCGACAACTCCGTTCCCGAGCGTCAACCCGGTCACTTGTCCTGCAATGTTGTAGCCCATACCAGTCAGGTATCCGGACGTGTCTCCCGGATTATATGTCAGCGATTGCGTCCGCCCGATATTGTCGTGATTCACCGCAACCTGCTGTCCCGATGGATATGTGATCTTCGAGGGCTGGCCCCCGAGGTTGTATTCGTAGCTCGTCGTGTAGGTCTTCCAGTTGGTCCAAGTGTGATCAGGTATGGTTCGCGTAACCGACATCGGCCGAGTGAAGCTGTCGAAAGCGTAGGTTTCCGTGTATGGATACCCAATTCCGCCAGGGCTCGATATGCTGACGCCCGAGAGCGCACCCCAGTCGGTATACGCAAACCCCACGTCGCCGGTCGCCGCTACGCCAGAAGGCAATCCTGGACGCACTGCTCCTGAGTCGTCTCCGCCTAAGCCCGTGTACCAGATGCTAGTCACACGGTGCAACGCATCGAACATGTAATGGCTTTCCACCCCTCGCGCATCGGTTTTCTTCTTGATCGCGCTATATTCTGTGTACGCATAGGCGCAACTCCACATCGTTCCAGTGCCGTCGTTGATCGTAGCCGACTGCTCGGGGATCTTCTCGTAAAGCAACCGTCCGATCGCGTCGTATTTGTACGAACGTATCTGATTCCCTTGATTGACCAGGGTCAGCTGATCCAGCAGCGAGTAGCTGTAATTCGTATCTTGAGCCAGCGCGCCCGTCGGATCTTGCTCGGTGACTTTGACCAATCGCCCTAGGCCATCGCTCTCGCGTTTGATCTTCCGGTTCACTTGATCGGTCACGGTCACCGTACTCCCGCTGTAATCGCTGCGCACGATGTTGCCGTCAGGCAGCGTCGTTATCACTGCTCGGTTCGCAACATCGTATTGAGTCGTCGTAGCCGGTCCTGGCGCCCCTCCTGACTGGAACGGATTAGTCTGGCTAATGACCCTCCCCATCGCGTCGTAGCTCGTGTTCTCCTGCGCATTGTTCGGCGCCACGGTGGAGACCACCCGGCCCCAGCCGTCGTAGTTCGTCGTGGTGGTGATAGTCTTCTCCGTTCCGAGGTCGTCGTAGGTCTGCGTCGTAGTCGAAGAGGAATTAGCGTAGTTGAAGTTTGCTCCAGCGCTCGCCCCGGTCGGAAGCGTCACGCTTGAAGGCTGCAGCATCGCGTTGTAGCCGATATTCGTCTCGAGCCCAGCAGCATTCGTGTGAGACTCTGCGAGACTTGTGTTGAAATCATAATCAGTAGAAGTCGTCGTATGAATCCCGTTCGGATCACCACTTGTTTCCGAGTCCGGAAGCGACCAAAAAGTCGCATCCGTGATCGTCAGGTCTTTCTCCTGACAGCACGACACTTGAGCCTTGACCACGTTCCCGAAGATGTCGAGCTTCGCCAGACGTTGAACCGTTGTCCCCGCCCCGAGGTCCGTCCATTCGGTTACTCCGGTGACGTTGCCTCTCGCCGTAAAGCTAGCGTCGTACCAACTGAGATGCCCCATCGGGCTGGCTTCCCCGCCATAGTTCTCCATTCCACCCATTGCCACATAGTTGTCCAAGGCATAGCTCGTCTTTGCTAGCGGCACGTCGTCGGCGTCGTTTGTGTTCTGAAGCGCGTCGAACGTCTCAACCAGCGTCACCAGCCCTCTTAGATACGCGTTGAGGTAGCTCGAGCTTGTGCTGTAAGTGAAATGCGTTCTTCGCCTCACCTGCCACGTCCCGCTCACTTGATTGCCGTACTCTCGCTTATTCGTCACGTTCCCGTACTGGTCATAGTCGAAATCGACCTTCATCGGCGTGCCCGTGTCGTCGTAGGTCGTCACCGCCTGGCCCTGCGGTGAGCTGCCCGCATCGTTCACATAAGCGAGGACGCTCTTTCCAAGCGAAGTCGAGCCGATCTTTATTTCCGATTGAGTCAACCTCCCCTTTGCCGGCGACGATGCGTTCGTCGACCGTGTCAGCGCCAGGGTTGTGGAGTCCGGCCGCGTGATCGTAAACGCCATTGTCTGCAGGAGGGTGTTTATGCTTGTTGAATAACTGAACACGCCGCTCGGGCTGTTGACTGCTGTCTCAGTTCGCTGAGTGAACGCGGGTGCGTCGGTCAATACTCCGGAGATCGGATAGTTGAACGTGACATTCGCCGTTTCGACCCCATCGCTGATCACTCCGCTCCCGTTGATACTCATCTGCCTCCGCGCCGAGACACTGTGTATCATCCCGTACTGTGAATAAGCGGGTTTGTAGCCGGTGCCGGTCGCCGGAAAATAAACGTGCTTCAAGCGCAGGTTCCCTGCCGCCCGCTCGACCGTCAACCCTGTGAAGCTGTAGCTCGGCGAAACAGTCTGGTAATCAAACTGCACCAGCGTCTGGGTCACCGGGTTCTCACTGCTCCCGCCGAACCCCGGTGCGTTTATCGCGCTCAGTCTGTAGTTGGAGTCGTATTGAAACTCAATCTTGCGCCCCAGCGTGTCAGTGACATAATCAATCGCCATTGGCGCGTAATAACCGCAGTAGGTTTCTTCCCCGACCTGAAAGCAGTCCGGCTTGTAGGCGATCTGAACATAATTACCGTTGTTGCCATAAATCGTCGTCGGCAGTAACCGATTGTTTACGGCCGTGAAATTCACCTTCGTGCCGTCCGGATAGTGCAGGTCCCCACCATCGCGGCCGTTGCCGGTATAGACGATGTGTGTGCCGTCCAAGGTCTCATACGGTCCTCCGAGTGCGTACCCGATTCCGTTGTAAGTCCCGGCGCCCAGATAATGTCGCGTACCGTCAGGATCCACGAGCATGAATTTGCAGGGAGGGTTGCCGCCAGAGCCGATTTCGTAGACAACGATCCTTCCAAACCCCAGTGAGAAGCCGGGCGCCGGCCAACACGTGATCGCATCAAACGCCATTGCGTTGTTTCGACGCGACCAGACCCGGCTATTGTAGTAAAGCGCGAGATTGGTGCCGATGCCACGACCTCCGAGGCCAACGATCGGCACACTCCAGTTGAAGTTGCTCCCTTCAGGCAGAACGGATCCAAGAGGCATCGGCTCAGCGGCAGCGTTTCGAGGCGAGCCCAGCGCATTGCGCGGCTCGTTCCACAACTGATCGTAGCCCAGGTCTGAACGCCAGAAATCCGGAGGTGATTGTGCGGAAGCAGTCGGTATCACTTTGTCGAGCAGCGTGTTGATGATCTTTCCAGCCGCGGCCACCGTAGATTCACTGCTGCCTTCTGATTGACCCACCACGTTGCCGCTGGCGTCCAAACCGTTTTGATCGTTGCGCCAGTCTTGATCGGATTGAACCGGACGATGACCGGGTCTGATCAGCACCGGCGCAGTAGCCGAAGCAGTTCCCGCGCGACAAGTGATCCATGCGCGGCCCGGCTGAAGAAACGTCGCGCGACCTGCTTCATCGATCTGAAGCTTCTGCGGATCAGAGGTCTCCCAGTCGAACTTTACGCCTTGAATAGTGCGATCCCTAAAATCGGACGGTGATGCAGTGAATGTGGCTCCCTCGCCTGCATACCCAACTAGTTTGAAAGGAGAAATGCGCACGCGGGAGATTCGCGCGATGCGATCCGCCAGAGTCTCACGTTGTGGTCTGGGTCTCGCGCCGAAGCCAAACAGCGATTTGAGGATTGGTTGAAGATAGCGAATAGGAGCAGTCGTCAGATTAACAGTAGTTGACGCCAAAGCGCGTACATCGCTCGCGGCAAACCCCGGCCCGGGCAGGATGAGAAGGCTCGATATGAGCGCGAAGCAGAGGAGCCTTCTGCGAATGCCTCCGCTGACGGCACTCCGCACTACTCGTCGCCACAATTTGCGACGCGAGCGAACTCCATTCATAGCATGACTTGATAGCTTGGTTGCGGATTGTAGAGCGGGATTCGGAATGATCGGAGACATGGAACCTCCCCACGGCGACGGGCTTCGCCCGTGCACTGAAGCACGGGGCTACAACCAACAGCCGGAAAGGCTTATCCCCCTAAACCTGCCGCTTTGGTTACAACGACTCGCGAGGTCTGATGACTATCACCAGCGCATTGACTGGAACAAAGACATCGGGATTATATGCCGCCGTTTTCGGAAGTCAAGGAGTATTATCTTAATCTCATTTCTTAAGTACATATATTTCATTGTTTTTCATTGGAAGAGTCCGCGTGGTTTCAGATTTGTGCGCCCGTTAAAGGCATAGACAGTTTTGCATTCAGTATTTGAATGCAAGATAAGAGTGATAATCTTGCATTCGCATCGATCGTCTCAGGACGTTTGTCTCCTAATCTCTTATAGCTCAGCCCGAACCCGCCGTTGGGCAGTACGCACGCGCTGCGATCGTAGCCTTCGGTAGTGTCTTGGGAGGATCATTACCAGAGCGTAGGGCTAAGGCCGGAGAACAGCCGCCAATCCGATCTTACATTCTTGCATTGTTCAATCGCCATTTCGCGTCATGAATGTATGGGCAAGCGTTGCTCAGGTTTAACTCAGAGCGATTTGAAATGAAGGGATCGTGCCAGATAACGAACACATACAGGCCGAAACGAACAGCGTGCTCCTCCAGCTGCGCCCGTCAAACACGCTGAGGGCAGCGGAGCCGCAAGCGAATCTGAGGCCGCTCTACGATACGCCTCAAACGACAGCCGCGGTCCTCGGCCTCCGAGTCGAGCCGCAGAGGTTCTTTGCCGAGTGAACTGACCGCGACAGGAAGGAGGGTCAACCCATGCCAGGTTGCATTGAGTGGGGCGAAGAGCGGCATCAGGAATGCAGCCGCAGCGAAGATCAGGGCTACAACGAGTGTTCTCGCTCGGAAGACCAAGGCTATCGCGATTGTTGTGATTGGGCTCCGTGCTCCTGGTTTTGCGATGCGTGGGTGTGGATCTCCAATGTCGTCTGCGTTGCCTGGACCTGGGTGTCAAATGTCGTTTGTGTTGCCTGGACCTGGGTGACGACTGCTGTATGTGTAGTATGGGACGTAGTTACAACTGTGGTGAATGCGATACTGGTTACGCTCGAATCGATTTTGGGTTGGGTGCTTTCTGCTATTGCCTTCGTCGTTGAATTGCTGGAAATGATTCCTGTGTTGGGAACCCTCATCAGATGGATCATCAACGGCGTGACGTGGCTGGTATTGTTGGTTGGTGGACTGATAGATGTCGTCCTGGGCGTACTCGGCGTGCGCCCGGAAAAAATCCTTCGCATCTGCACCGTTATCCTGAGCGACGAGAAGGGCAATCCCGTGGCGTCAACGGACAATGCGGTCTCGATGCTGCAACTCGCTGCGGACGTGTACAAACGAGACGCCAACATCCGCCTTGTCCCGTTGCGACCGTTCTATTACGCAACTGGCTTCGGCGGGGCCGGGACGGTGGATGCGAGTTGGGTGCAGACAGATTCTGCCAGTAGCCAGTCAAACATCCTGGATGCGCCGTGCAGTGCTGGTGGCGAATGGCTTGTGGAAGGATCGATTCTGCAACTCAAGAACAGTACCATGTGTTTTTTCGGAGCATGGCGAAGGGTGCTGGGCTATGGTGCGCCGGTCACGTGCTTTCTTGTTCGCTCAATGCCGGGCGCGCTTGGGTGTTCCCTGGTGATAACGGATTACGTTGGGGTCATCGGCAATTTCAACCTTCCACCCGACAGCCCGCGGACCATCGGACACGAAGTGGGTCACTCTAGCCTGTTGTGGCACACCTGCGTGGACGACAACATCCGCAACACCATGGCCACCGGCGAGCCGTGCGAACCCGACTCGACTACGGCGCCAAATCGCGCGGATCCGGAGTTTGAAGATTGGCAAGTCATCATTGCCCGCACATCCAAGCATGCCACCTATTTCTGATCGGTCCGCACAGGAGCGTTCGAGATGAAAACACGCAGCCTACAAATCAACCACCCTTCCGAGCTCAATAGCCTCACCACCCCAAGGCTATTCCGTAAGCCCGGGCGAGGCACCATTCGTCTTTCTCCCGAATTCCAGCATCTGGAGAAAGAACAATGGGAAGCCGACATCAATCGTTACTACTATGCCTGCGGATGCTCAAGCGGCGCGAAGGGTTTGCTCGTACTGCTCGTCTTGGGGCTTGGCGTCAGCGTCGCGGCTTATTTTTTCGGCGCCTTGTCGCTCAACCAGCTAGTCGCTCTGCCCATTGCCACCGCCATTTTAGGCGCGGTGATTGGGAAATTTTCAGGCTTGGCCACGGCGCGCCGCCGGCTAACGCGTGTGGTACACACAGTGCAGGCAAACTGGAAGCCAATGGACAAGGCGGAGCGCCCTATTGTCAGCTGTGGCTGAGGCCACGCGTTGGAAGGGGGCTTCGGCTAAGCTCATTGGAGTCTCCATCAGGCCCAACAATCCGTTGCACCCGATCCCTGGGAGCGGCGCTTCGCGTCGTCCCTCGCCCGGTTGAACGTCGCGGAAATGTTTTCAGCGCTCAAGAAGTATCAAAAGGTAGGGCCGTCTGCCTCATTTCCCGAGTGATCTCGCATGAACTGAACTACCGGGGTCTACGGTTAGCCCGTTTGCTACTTCGCATCCGAATGCAAGATAAGAACACTATTCTTGCATTCGAGCTAGAATCTCTTGTGCTCTAATAGGGAGATCGCTGTGGGTCGGCGCTTTCCGATTGCAGTCGTTCTTCGTTGCCCTTGTTCCAACCATCGTTATAAGCCTCGAACTTAGCGTCAAAGAAGAACCACTCGCGTGGCAGGGGCGGGGCATCGTGTGGTCCTACGCGGCCGGCCTGTCGACCTTCCAGGTAGTTAGGCGCCCGGTTCGCGTACTCGGACGGGATTATTATGGGCGAGAGTCTAAGGCGGCTCATCATTAGTGCCCTACAGGTTTGAGTGGTAAATATAGCTTGGCTCACCAAGCCCATAGCAAACGGCCCCGCCGGGGTATGGTCCGCCGAGGCCGTCGCAAAACCCACGACTTGTCTGGCCTGACTGGAAAGGCCGGATGATGTTCTTATATCACGCGCACGCCTGGATCGCGGCAGTCTAAGTCCAGACGCGCTTCCTGTAACTGTCCTCTGACTCATCTTGCGTTTTGGTTAGTTGTATAAGTGTACTGACGGCGGTAGTATTCTGCCAATTTTATAACGGCTGTTTTCAATGTTGCGCCGACGTGAAGTGCCGCAGTCGAGGGAGGTACATGACCCAGGTGTAGCGATCCCTATCCTGACGGTTACTTCGCTGGCACTGAGCGAGCGAGTGAACACTGCCGTTCGGGCCTGAAATATTTTGGCGGTGATCTATATGGCAAACAACGAACACCTCGAAATAATTAAACAAAGCGTGGTACTGTGGAACAAGTGGAGGAAAGAAACTCCCGAAGTAAGACCTGACCTTACTGACGCCAAACTAAACGGGGCGGATCTTAGTGGGGCAGATTTAAAAGGCACCTTCCTCATCAATACAGAGCTTGCTAACGCGGATCTCAGTCATGCGAAGCTCAGCTATGCACAACTTAGTGATTCAAACCTCAGCAGAGCAGATCTCTCCGAAGCAAATCTATTCCGTGCCGACCTGGCATATGCAGACCTCGCATTTGCTAACTTGATTGGTGCCAACCTTATGGGTGCTAACCTTACGGACGCAAATCTTGTGGGCGCAAACTTAAACACCGCTACAATGGGATGGACGAAGATCGGGAAGAACGATCTTGGCGTGGTTCAAGGGCTGGATACAATCCAGCACCAAGGCCCATCAAGCATTGGTATTGATACGATTTATCAATCTAAAGGAGGCATCCCTGAATCCTTCCTTCGAGGCACTGGGATGCCGGAAGACTTCATAACCTATATCCGCTCACTAATAGATAAAACGCCTGGATTTTACTCTTGTTTTATCAGTTACTCAAGTAACGACCAGGAGTTTGCTGAAAGGTTGTATGTAGATTTACAGAATAAAGGCGTGCGGTGCTGGTTCGCACCCGAAGATTTGAGGTGGGGTAAAAAGCTAAGAGAGGGTATTGATGAGTCAATCAGAAAACATGACAGATTGTTATTGATCTTATCGCAAGGATCGATTTCAAGTAATTGGATTGAGCATGAGGTAGAGAGCGCTTTAGCTAGAGAGCATAATGCGACGCACACAATAGTTTTACCCCTACGATTAGACGATTCGATACTGCAAATCAACATTGGTTGGCCTGCATTCATAAAGAATACACGCAATATAGGTAACTTCCGAAAGTGGAAAGATCCCGATTCATATCAGAAGGCCTTTGACCGATTGGTACGAGATCTAAAGATTGTGGATGAGTAGAATGCAGGATCGGCAGAACCTTTGCTCATTAGAGCGTTGGGTTGCGCATTTTGGGCAATAGATCATTCCCGCTATCGGCATACTACGTTTACTTTGATTGAGAGTTCAAACTATGTGCCTGAATAACAACGGCTACTGCTCGCCGATCGCAATACATCCACGCGGCCCAACTTGTTCTAGTTTACCGTCTCGGGCTCGATCGTTACTTGCAGCAGATGGCCGTTGGGGTCGACCTTGTCTTTTGCCGGTACAACGGTGTGGTCCCGTGCTCGCTTCCTGCGATCGGCTCCGGTCCGTGCGCGCCAAACTGCAATGGGTCTAGGGGCTCCTCGCGCCGTGACTTCCGCCAGCGCAGCATGTCCAGGCACACCCGCGCGACGACCGTCGTCAGCCAGCCTCTGAGGTTCTCGACTCCGCTCGTGTCAGTGCGGCTGAGCCGAAGCCATCCTTTCGAACCTCTAGCACCGATAAATCGAAAACTTGTTCGGGGTTCCACTGTCGATGCTGGTTATCCGATTAAGGAGCGTTGAGCCACTCGAAAGCCGATTCAAGATGCCAGGAGAATGGATATCAGTTAAAGTTGATTTCATGCGGAATTCGCGTGTAGGAACCCAAGCTTTCAACATGCCCGACTGGCAAAGAGAGTTTCCGAAGGGAGCCTTCGCTCGATCTAACTGGAATTGTGACTCTCTTAGGAGGCGCTCAAGGCATTCTACTCTTCCTTATTTGATATTAACGTTCGCGATGTTTTAGCGCATGCCCGAGAGACAAAACCTTCATCCTCCTCAGCTAGCAGAGTCAAGCTGGTCTAGCTGCGAATTTTGTTGGTCATGATTCTACCCGAGCTATACCAGGCACAACTTGCAGTTTAGCGCCGGATTCGCCCTTCGGTTTTAGACTCAGAAGATGTCAAGATCTGGGAACAGGAAAAAAGATGAAACTCAGAATTATCCTACTCATTACCGCGTTGCTGCCGGTCGTTGGTGTTTGGCATGGGCCTGATGCTCAAGCCCAGCGAAAGAGATCAAACGCAGACTTCGGGATGGATCCGAGGCTTCCCGCATCGGACTGGCCAGCGTACGGGCGCGATCCTGGTGGCTCGCGTTTTTCACCACTCACCCAAATCAACCGCGACAACGTCAGGAACCTGAGGGTTGCCTGGACGTACCGCACCGGCGATCTCTCCGACGGCCAGAACGCCCGGTCGTCGAGCGCGTTTCAATGCACACCGCTGTTGGTGGACGGCACGCTCTATCTTGTTACTCCCTTTAACCGCGTGATCGCGCTCGATCCGGTAACGGGCGCAGAGCGTTGGGCCTTTGACCCACGGATTGATCTCAAGCGCGGCTACGACAATCAGCTCAACTCGCGCGGCGTTTCGACGTGGCTCGACCCGAAGCGCAAAGTTGGTCAGGCTTGCCGCCGCCGCATTCTGCTAGGTACCAACGATTCGCGTTTGATAGCTCTCGACGCCGCGACGGGAAAGCGCTGTGAAGATTTCGGGGTGGGCGGAGAGGTTGATCTGGCGCGTGGTCTGAACGTTTCGACGCGCAATCCGGGCGAATATGCGGTAACCTCGCCGCCCGCTATCATCAAAGACATGGTCGTCGTCGGCTCGGCGATCGGCGACAACAACCGCGTCACAGCGCCGAGCGGCGTCGTTCGCGCCTACGATGTGCGCACGGGCAAGCTTCGTTGGGCCTGGGATCCGATTCCGCCGAACTTCAGGAAGTCGGAGACCAGCGACGCCGGCTATCAGCTCGGCACGGCCAACGTCTGGTCGGTTATCTCGGTGGACGAAGCGCGCGATCTGATCTTTCTCCCGACGGGAAATACCAGCCCCGACTATTACGGCGGCGAGCGCAAAGGCAGCGACTTCTATTCGAGTTCGGTGGTCGCGCTGCGCGGTTCGACGGGGCAGGTCGTCTGGCATTTTCAAACCGTGCATCACGATGTCTGGGACTACGATATACCCGCGCAGCCGGTGCTGATCACCGTGCGCCGCAATGGCCGCGCGGTTCCGGCCGTCGCGGTTGCCACAAAAGTCGGCCACCTTTTTGTGCTGCACCGAGAAACCGGAAAGCCGCTCTTCCCGGTTGAAGAGCGTTCCGTCCCGCAGAACGGGGTCGAAGGCGAACAGCTATCTCCCACGCAGCCATTTCCGGTAAAACCACGCGCGCTGTCCCCTCACTCACTCAAACCCGACGAGGCTTTTGGCTTGACCGAGGCGGACAAGAAGGCTTGCCGGGAACGGATCGCCGCGTTGCGCAACGACGGCGTATTCACGCCGCCGAGTCTGCAAGGCACGTTGGTCTATCCCGGCGATGTCGGCGGGATGAACTGGTCTGGGATGTCGTTCGATCCCGGGCGATCTCTGCTCATTACGAACACCAATCGTTTGCCGCGCGCCGTCACGCTGATCCCGCGCAAAGACTTCACGCCTGAACAGGCCGCCAGACTGCGCAACAATCCATTGGTTGAGATTGCGCGGCAGGAAGGCACACCTTATCTGATGAAGCGCGAAGTAGTAATCCGCAGCTTTCCGCCACTGATTCCCTGTGTGCCGCCGCCCTGGGGAACGCTTGTAGCCGTTGATCTCAACAGCGGCGAGGTGCGTTGGGAGGTCCCATTGGGTATCATGCCGGAACTCGCCGATCAACCCGACGCCGCCAAATGGGGCTCGCTCAACCTGGGCGGCTCCATTGTGACGGCGGGCGGCCTGGTCTTCATTGGCGCAGCGCGCGACAGCTATCTGCGCGCCTTCAATGTGGAGACCGGGGTTGAAATCTGGAAAGGTGAATTGCCCGCGGGTGGCCAAGCCACGCCAATGACCTATCAAGCGGGAGGCAAACAGTTCGTGGTCATCGCGGCAGGGGGCCACGGACGTTTGCCCAGCAAACGAGGCGACCACGTTGTGGCATTTGCTTTACCGTAAGTACCCATGCCGATATTACCAGTCTTGAACTGGCAAAAGTGAAAAGCTGTGCCAGTGGAGTATAGAGCTCACCACGGGTGTCTGACTTTTGTTTACTTGTTTAGCTGCGTTGGGCGCGGGACAACGTACAGAGGGTCGAGAATAGAGATGAACACTCATCCCTTCAAGATCGGGGTTTCGCAGCGCGTGCTGAGCGATCTGCAAGCGCGGTTAGCCAACACGCGCTGGCCTGATGCGCTGGCTGGCGTTGGTTGGGAGCAGGGCGCAGACTTCGATTACCTGCGAGAACTGGTGAAGTACTGGCAGAGCGGTTTCGACTGGCGCGCACAGGAGGCCGAGCTCAACCGCTTCCATCATTTCCGCGCCGAGATTGACGGCGCTGGCATTCACTACCTGCACGAGCTCGGGCAAGGCCCGCAGCCGTTGCCACTTATTATCACGCACGGCTGGCCCGGTTCGTTTGCTGAACTGCTGAAACTGATCCCGTTGTTGGCTGATCCGGCACGGTTCGGCGAAGACGCGACAGATGCTTTCGATGTGGTAGCGCCATCCATGCCCGGCTTCGGTTTTTCCGATCGGCCCGCGCAGCCCGGTATGAATGTCTGGCGCATGGCCGATCTCTGGGTGCAGCTAATGTCCGGACTCGGTTACGAACGCTTTGGCGCTCAGGGAGGCGACTTCGGGGCCGGAGTCACCACGATTCTCGGTTTGAATCATCCGGGGCGCTTGCTTGGCATTCATTTGAATTATATTCCTGGCTCCTATCAGCCTGATCTCAGCGCGGCAGCCGCAGAGTTGACGGAAGAAGAGCGACAGTTTCTGCGGGATGCGGATGAATGGTTTCAGCGTGAAGGCGGCTACGCGCACCAGCAGAGAACCAAGCCGCAGACGCTCGCCTACGGATTGAATGATTCGCCTGCGGCGCTGGCGGCGTGGCTCCTCGAGAAGTTTCGAGGCTGGAGCGATTGTGCGGGCGAGGTCGAACGCCGCTTCACGAAAGGTGAGTTACTGACCCACGTGATGATCTACTGGGTGACGGAAACCATCGGCTCGTCAATGCGGTTGTATTACGAAGGCCGCCAGGCTCCATTGCATTTCCAACCCGAACAGTTCGTAAGCGTGCCTTGCGGGCTCGCCCATTTCCCGTTGGAAGAGCCGTTCCCGCCGCGCAGTTGGATCGAGCGTGGTTACAATGTGCGTCATTGGACCGAAATGCCCCGTGGCGGTCACTTCGCGGCGATGGAAGAGCCACACCTGCTGGCTGAGGACATTCGTGCGTTTTTCCGTCCCCTGCGTGATCCCGGAGGTAACAACTGTGAACGCCGTCCAAGCCCACGAGTACCGGTTGCTTCTCGATCCTGATTCCGCCAGGCGAAAGTGAACGGAACCCCACTACGAGGTGATGGGAAAAGGCTTTCCTCTCGTCTTCGTAGGGGACAACGTTTGGACCGAGAGAAGAGGAAGCATCACGCACATCCGGACGCAAATGAGCAGGTTCGGATGAAAAACTAACGAGAGCTCACCAATGCCCTGGCAAGAGTCGCCCTTGCGAGCGTTGCTCTTATGGGGGAAGCCATGAAGGCGTAGTCGAAGATGGCCACGTGCGATTGCCCGCAGATGTCATTCTTCCTGAAAGCACAAAAGTGTACGTCGTCGTACCCGGCGTCATCGGTTCACAATTCAACCGCTTTTATTTCCAGTGTGACCCGGACACTGTGAAGCTTCCCATCATCCACAAGCTGAATCTCCGGCGTCTCTAGCTCGCGGCCGTCCACTTCTACTCTCGCGACCCCACGATTGAGTCCGTGCGGGTTCTCAACTATCACCTGATACGTCGCCGTCCCGCGCCTGTAAGTTACTTCGTACTCTCGCCAACCTCGCGGTATGCACGGCTCGATTTCAAGCCGATCACCTCGTAGCTTGAATCCCAGAATCGATTCAAGACCTGCCCGGTACATCCAACTCGCCGAACCCGTGTACCACGTCCAGCCACCCCGTCCTGTGTGAGGCCAAACTCCGTACACATCCGCTGCCACCACATAAGGCTCGACTCGATACCGGTGCAGCCCCGCGCGGGTTGAAGCGTGATTGATCGGGTTCAACAACGTGAACAACTCGCCTGCGCGATCGCCGTCCCCCTGCATCGCGTAAGCCATCACTGTCCACAGCGCGGCATGGGTGTACTGACCGCCGTTCTCGCGCACGCCTGGCACGTAACCCTTGATGTACCCGGGATCGAGCCCTCCCTTGTCGAACGGCGGCGTGAACAGAATGACCAGCCCGTCACCTCGTCGGATCAGATACTCTTCGACCGCGGTCATTGCCCGAGCCGCTCGATGAGGCAACGCAGCGCCTGAAATCACTCCCCACGATTGTGCGATCGAATCGATGCGGCACTCTTCGTTTTGAGCTGACCCGAGCGGGGTTCCGTCATCGAAGTATGCGCGGCGATACCAGTCACCGTCCCAGCCATGCTCTTCCAGCGATTGTTTCAACTTCTCGACGTGCGATAGATACCGTTTTGCGCGTTTCCTGTCGCGTCGCGCGTCGCAAAGCGGCGCGAACTCTTCAAGAATCTTGTGAAGAAACCAACCCAGCCAGATGCTTTCGCCCTTTCCTTCGCTGCCGACGCGGTTCATTCCGTCATTCCAGTCGCCCGAGCCCATCAACGGCAAACCGTGTTTTCCGACTGCAAGGCTCCGATCAAGCGCCCGAATACAGTGCTCGTAGAGACTCGCTGATTCAGATGAAACGGCGGCGGGCGAGTAAGCTTCGCTTTCGCCTTTTGCAAGCGGCGGAGCTTCAAGAAACGGCACAACTTCTTCGAGCACCGACTCATCACCGGTTGTCCTCACATAGAAAGCTGTGACGAATGGAAGCCACAACAGATCATCCGAGCAACGCGTTCGCACTCCGCGTCCCGTGGGAGGATGCCACCAGTGTTGCACGTCGCCCTCCTTGAACTGACGACCCGACGATCGCAGGATCTGCGCCCGCGCCACCTCAGGTCTTGCGTAGACGAGCGAGCACACGTCCTGCAACTGGTCGCGAAAGCCGTAGGCGCCTCCCGATTGATAGAAGGCCGACCGCGCCCAAACTCGACAGGACAGTGCCTGGTAGAGCAACCAGCGATTCATCATCATGTCCATCGCCGGGTCCGGCGTCTTGAGTTCCACAGCGCCCAACACCTCGTCCCAGTAAGCTATGACTTGCGCGATCGCCCCGGTTGCCACAGCCTCCTGCCGGTACTCAGTCGTTAGCGCGCGGGCTTCTTCAACGCTTTCAGCTTCGCCCAGTATTAGGACGACCTGTCGTTCTTCGTCCGGAGCGAGTTCGATGACTGTTTGCATCGCCGCGCAGGGATCCAGTCCCGCTCCGACTCGACCGGAGAGGCTCGCGCGACGGAGAGCGGCGGGGCTGGCGGGCGATTGATTGCGGCCGAGAAACTCTTTGCGGTCGCAGGTGATGGTGCGCTCTCGTTCGCTCATGTCCGCGAATGCTATTCGATGGGCAAACTCGTTGTTGTAAGGATTGCTGGCGAAGATCGCCCCCGTCTCCGGGTCCAACTCGGTGATGACGAATGGCGCCATGCGGCCGCGTTCGACTCCAAGCACCCATTCGGCGTAGCTCGTGACCGTGATGCGTCTCTTTCTATCAGTTTGATTCCGCAACCGCAGAAGCGAGATCTTTAACGGCGCATCCATTGGTACGAACGCCATTAGCTCTTGATCGATGCCGTGACTCGCGTGTTGGAAAATGGAGTAGCCCTGCCCGTGCTTGATCACATACTGCTCAGCCTCGCGAATCGGCAGGGGAGTGGGCGACCAGGTCTCGCCCGTGTCTTCATCCCGAAGGTAGATCGCTTCGCCGGCCGGGTCGCTTACCGGATCGTTCGACCAGGGTGTCAGTCGATTCTCGCGGCTGTTGACCGACCAGGTGTAGCCAACGCCCGACTCGGAAATCTGAAAACCGAAATCCTTCGAGTTTGATATGACGTTCAGCCACGGCGCAGGCGTCCATTGACCTTCGTTGAGGATTGTCACGTATTCACGACCGCCTTCGGTGAAGCCGCCAAGTCCATTAAAGAAAGAGAGGTCAGGGGGCTCGAGCGGTTGCTCCGGATACTTCCGCGAAGCCGCCCGCGCGATGAACTTCGCGGGCAGGTCGTCCTCGGTTGGCCGCTGTACCAGTTGTTCTTCGAGCGGACCGCGATCCGTAACGATTACGACTCGGGCAACCGCGTGCAGCAGGATCCTGTCGGCTTCCGGCATGATGTCGGTGCGCCGAATAAAAACGCCGCCGGGCTTGTCTATCAAGCCATGCGAGCCGCTTATGCGCACCAGGCGTTGAAGATCGTCTTGTAGAGACTGCAAGTAGCTGGGCGGGTGATCATTCAAGATCACCAGGTCGAAGACGAGACCCTTCAATCGCAAGTATTCGTGGCCGCGCAATAGCTGCCGGACCATGTTCAAATCGGTTTCTTCCTGTATTCGCACAAGAGCGATCGGCAAGTCGCCGCTGATACCGTAGGCCCAAAGGCCCGATTGATCCTTGGTGTTGAGTGCAAGGACGCGCGGGCGCGGCCGCAACGACGGATCCGCATAAAGCAGCCGCCCGGCAAGCCGTTGGTAGAGATGCGCTTCGTCCGCATCTATCTGCAAGTGACGCATCTCGACTTGAGCTTTCGTCCAGGCCAATCCGGCCTCGCGTTCAAACGCATAGGGGTTGTGATACTTGTCCGAAAGCCTGAGCGCTTCCTCGCGCGATTGCGCGACCCCGGTAGCAAAAGTGACGCGAGCCGTTTCGCGCGCGCCAAGCCGCACCCGCTGCCGCAGAGAAAAGATTGGATCGAGCACCGCGCCAACCGTGTTTGAAAGCGGGCGGCCTTCAACTACTGCAACCGGGTTGGCGGTTGTATGACCGCGCCCAAGGAACCGCGCTCGGTCGGTCTCATACTGGACGGCGCCAACCGTCTCGCCCTCTGCTATGACCACGTGCAGACCCCAGACCTCTTCCTCGTCCGGCGAGCGACGACGGCGCGTGGCCAGAAGCCCGCTCTCACTTGCGATGAATTCTGTCCCGACGAACAGATTGCTAAACGCCGGGTGCCCGACGTCTGCAGCTCCCGGGGCCAGAACCACTTCCATGTAGCTGGTGAGTTCAATGTCGCGGGACCGGGTCGTGTTATTGGTGACCGAGACGCGACGCACTTCCGTGTTGTCTTCGGGCGATACGATGATCTCGGTGCGGGTAACAATGCCGGCATCGCTTCGGCGGAACTCGGCTTTGTCTTCCGACAGAGCCACTTCGTAAGATTGCGGTTTTCCCGGCACGGGCAGATGTCCGGCTGACCACACGGCGCCGCTTCGGACGTCGCGCAAGTAGCAGAAGCTCCCCCAGTTGTCACGGGTAACGTCTTCGCGCCAACGGCTAACTGCAAGCCCGCGACAAACCGAGTATCCCGAGCCTGCGGTCGTCACGACGACCGAATACTCTCCGTTTGACAGCAATTGAGTGCGCGGGGTTGGCAGGTCCGGCGCGTCGTACCGGCGCGGGTCGGCGACGGCGACACTCCTGCGAAAGCCATCGGACCTGACCTCTTCGGCGCGCGGCTGGGCGAGCGGAACCCCTCGCGGGATGCGCTCCTGCAAGAGCAACTCGCTTGCTTGCACGAGCGGCTCAGAATGAAATCGCCGCTCCATCGCGTTGTCGTTCAACACGTTGTCCAGCGCTACCAGAATCATTCCCTGATGATGACTCATGTACGCCTTGATCAGAGCGCTCCTTTGATCCGGCTGCAGTCGCTCTTTCGTGTAGTCGATCGCTTCGTAAAAGCCGTATGGCGCCAGGGCGCCTTCCCGCGCGAGCCGCCTGAAGTTCTCAAGCGCCGCGCGGGGAGCGACCATCGCCGCAAGCGCCGATGAATACGGAGACACAACCAGATCGTCGCCAAGCCCGCGCTTGAGGCCCAGGCCGGGAATGCCGAACGGTCCGTACTGGTAGTTGAGCTGTAGATCGCGCGCGTTGTAGGCGGATTCCGAGACTCCCCAGGGCACCCCTTTTTCGCTGCCATACTCTATCTGCCGGGCGACTACGGCGTGATTGGTCTGATTCAGAAGGGTGTCAGGATATCCGCGCATGACCAGGAGCGGCATCAGGTATTCGAACATCGTTGCCGTCCAGGATACCAGCGCGCGGCTTCCGTCAACCTGGGTCAGCCCGCGACCAAGATGGAACCAGTGCTCTTGAGGCACGTCTCCCTTGGCGATCGCTATAAAGCTCGCCAACCGGGATTCCGAGCCCAGCAGATCGTAGAACGAGTTATCAGGTCGTCCTTCCGAGACGTTGTATCCGATGGTGAAGACCTTTCGCCCCTGATCAAACAGAAAGCGAAAATCCATCGCTTCCATCAGCGCATCACTACGGTGCGCTATCTCGGCATAGCGTGACGCAAGCGCGCCTGCCGCCCGCGAACCGTCGTCCAGCCGGCTCATCAGAACGTTCAGTTGTTTGAGCGCCTTGTCTCGATCTGGCCGCCTACACTGCTCGATCTTGTGGTGAAGCTCCGAGAGCTTAACCTGCGCGTGGTCGCAAATGGACGGGAGCTCGTCGAGAGTCGGCACGCGATCCAGCGAACTGACCACATCGCTCCAATCCGCCAGGGATTCCTCGGAGCAAATCGCTATTGAGGCCGCCGCAACCGGCGCCAGCGCCGATGCCCACGGCGCGAGGGTGGCGAAGTCCCTGTTATGCTGACGCAGTTGATGCGTCAAAGAGTGAGTCCACCAGCTCAGTTGCTCGAACTGTTCGCTCCCGTGTTCCTGCGCGAAAGCCCCGATTATGTCGTCGACCTCATTTATTCGCGCGGTCACCTTTTGAAGAAGACCAAACCAACCTGAAAGTGTGTCGGGCGCCTCGATCGATAAGCTTGCCGCGCACTCGTCGATCTCGCCGCGCAGCTGCTTGAGCGTGACCGCCCCCGTGCTCTGCCGAACAGCGCCGAGTTTCGCCGCCTCTTCGCGCATCAGCAAAACCGTGTCGCTCAAGCCGTGAATGACCCGCCCGTCAATCAGCGGCCGCCCAGCCATCTCAACGCAGACCTGCTTGAGCGCGAGCAGATGTCCCGCCAGATTGCCGCTGTCCACCGTCGAGACGTATTGAGGGGTGAGAGGCGTGAGAGTTGTCGTGTCATACCAGTTGAGAAAATGCCCGTTAAACCGGTCGAGCTTTTCCATCGTTGCTAACGTAAGTTCGATTCGTTCGGCCAGCTCGAGCGTGCCGATATACCCAAAGTCGTGAGCCGCTGCCGTGGAAAGCAGGAGCATTCCGATATCGGTCGGCGACGTGCGATGCGCAACCACCGGCTTGGGGTCTTCCTGGAAATTGTCCGGAGGTAGCCAGTTATCGGCTTCTCCAACAAACGTTTCAAAGAATCTCCATGTTCGGCGCGCAACAAGACGCGCCAGCTTCCTGTCATCCGACTCGAGCGCGTCGTCACGGCCCGGCAACTGGCGGCTCACCCAGTAGGCAACCAGCGGAGCCGCGGACCAAACAACGAGAAACGGGGCCGCGAACACAAACGCCGACGATTTCACAACCGCGATAAGCAGCCCCAAGCCAACCACAAGAACTTCGGAAGGCCACATCAGCAGCCAAAAGGCCCGGAGATCATGCGCGCTCCCTTTCTCAGCCTGCTCCGCCGTCACCCACTCGAGAAGTTTCTTCTTTGAAATGTGTTTGCGGTAAAAGGTCAGTGATATCGCATGAATCTGCAACCATGCCTGGTGGGCGATAAGTATCAACGAAAGACCAGCCTGTGCGGAGTTCGTCCGAACATCGCCCCACACGCTCCAAAAGTGACTCGTCCACGGAATCCCGCGCGGGTGAAGCATCAGCGCGTTGGTCACGTGGGCGTAAATCGGAAACGCTAGGACGCCGAGCGCCGCAAGCGTCCAAATCAACGATGAGCCGGGCAAGACTGTCCAGGCCGCCACCAGCCAGGCGAACATCGCCGGCGCGACAAGGCTCCGCCGGAGGTTGTCCAGGATCTTCCACCGGGACAGCAAGGGCAACCGATTGCGCACCAGCCGATTGTTCTCAGTTCGAACCCGCGGGAGGAGCCATCCCGAGATCTGCCAGTCGCCCCTCGTCCAGCGATGTTGCCGCCTGGCATACGAATCATATTGCGACGGATAGTCGTCAAGGAGCTCAATGTCGGTGACCAGCGCCCCGCGCGCAAAGAGGCTCTCGAACAGATCGTGGCTCAGCAGCAGATTCTCCGGCACTCGATCGGCAAGAGCCGCTTCGAAAGCATCAACGTCATAAAGCCCTTTCCCCGTGTAGCTCCCTTCTCCGAAAAGATCCTGATAAACGTCGGACACCGCCGTTGTATACGGGTCCACTCCGGTATGACCGGAGAAGATCCGCACAAACCACGAACGCGAGGAACTGGTCAGAGTCATGCTCACCCGAGGCTGAAGGATGGCATAACCTTCCGTGACGCGATTGACCTGCGGGTCCACCCGAGGCTGATTGAGCGGATGCAACGCGGTCCCGATAAGGCGTCGCGCGGCATCGCGCGGCAATTGAGTATCGGAGTCAAGCGTGATGACGTATCGGACTTTAGAAAAAAAAGCCGGATCCCCGGTGGCACCGACATAAGTGGTGTCGCGATCACCTCGAAGCATCCGGTTGAACTCGTGAAGCTTGCCCCGCTTTCGCTCCCATCCAATCCATTTGCCTTCGCGGGGATTCCACACCCGGCGGCGGTGAAACAAGTAAAAGCGATCACGTCCGTCGGTGACGTAACGAGCGTTCAGCTCTTCGACTCCCTTGCTCGCCGCTTCGAACAGCCGGTCATCGTCGGGCATTTCTTCGACCGGCGCGTCGCCGAAATCCCCCAGGAGCCCAAAAAACAGGTTGTCGTCGCGATTCGCCAGGTAGTGCACCTCCATCCTTTCCAGGAAGCCTCGAACACCTTCTTCGCTCGCAAGAATCGTCGGCGTGACGACAAATGTCCTGCCATTTTCCGGTATGCCCGTTTCAGTGCTTATTTTGGGAAGCGGTCGCGGCTTGAACAGGATCGTCACGTCAAGGTTCAAAGCGCTCAGTGCCAGATCGCTGACCGGCACGATCAGCAACAACCCGATCGCGACCAGTGACGTCCCCGACGCACCCCATACCCACGCGTAGGAAAGAGAGAGACCCAGGATGGCACAGGTCAGCACTGCGATTGAGCCGAAGTACGCTGACGCCGGGTGATTCAACACCGCGCGAAAAAGCCGCTCGTCCAGACGCCATTTGAAGCCGATGTCCCGCTCAATCTCACCCAATCCGCGGTCGATCAGGTAATAGCCGACGTGAGCTCGGCGTTTGTCGCCAGGCGCAGCCCGCCGAGCCTTCGCCGCAAGCGCGACTGCGTGACGCGCGATTTCGAGCTCGGACGCCCTTGTGCGCCTGGCAAGCTTTTCGACGACATGCCGATAGCGATCGCGTGTCACAAAGTCCATTGAGGCATAAGCGCCGGCCGGGTCGTCGGCGAGAATGGGGTCCACGAGGCTGACGCCCTCGAAGAATACTTTCCAGTCGAGCGTCGAGAGCAGGCGCATGCTGGTGATGATGTTACCGACGGTGGCCTGCGCTGAGGCCTGCCGCTGGTGCTCGTGGTGAACAACCTGCTCGGTAGTCAAGCCTTCCCGAGCAAGTCGTTTCTCGAGCGAGTCGAGCGCGGGCCATACC